>JAYYRS010000445.1:0-3070 GCA_036126975.1 Myxococcota bacterium | reverse complement strand
ACGACCAGAAGGCCGCATCGTCGCCGTCTCTGGCGCCCACGGCTCCCGCCGCGGAGAAGGGCGGCTCCGGAAAGATGGTCGTCGCCGCGCTGGCAGTGGGTCTGGTCCTCGTCGCAGCGGTCGGCGGCGCCGTGGCGAGCGGGCAGCTGGAGCTGGGCGATGCGCCCGCGCCCGCGCCTGCGCCGGCGACGACGCCGGACGAGGCCGGCCTGCTGCAGGCGGGAACCGTGGAAGTTGCGGAGCTCACCGAGAGCCGCGGAATCGCCCGCCTCATTGTCCAACCCCCTGGTCAGGCTGTAGTCGACATCCGAGCGTCGATGGGGGATTTCAAGGAGTCGTGGAATGGCGCGGGCAGGCTGGAGCTCATCGGGCTCGAGGCTGGGACCTACAAGACCAAGGTGAAACCGAGGGCGGGGGGCAGCGCGATGCGCGGCACGCTCGAGGTCGAACCGGGTTCGGACTGCACCTACATCTTCGACCTCAAGCAGGGCGAGGAGTGGCAGAAGGACTGCCCATGAGTCGCGTCCTCTCGCGGCGGATCCTGCCGAGGCTGGCGTTGAGCGCCGGGTTCGTTGCGGGTCCGACGGCGGCATGGGGCGCGACGCTCGACGACGCCGTCAGCAGCGCCCGTGCCGCGCTGCAGGACGGGAACGAGAAGCGGGCCGTCGCGGAGCTCCGGGATGCCGAGGCCCTGGCGGCTGCGGCGCCCGGCATCGTGCACCAGGCCCGGCTTGGCGAGGCATTGCTGCTTCGGGGCGCCGCTCTTCATCGACGGGGAGGCCGTTCGGCAGCCCGCGGAATGGATGCGTGGCGGGCTGCCCTGGTGGTCGCGCCCGACCTGGAGTGGGACACCGGTCTGCTGGGAGAAGGCGACGACTGGTCGCTCTTCCTCGCGCTCCGCGGCGAGGTGTCCTCCCGACAGCGGGTCGATGTGGGCGTGCCTGCCGCCACGGGCGCAGCGACAGTGCACGTCGACGGTGTCCAGATGCACGCCGGGGACAAGGTCGTCAGCGGGAATCATCTCGGGCAGATCACCTGCGATGATGGCACCGTGCATGGAATCTGGACGACGCTCATGCCTCCGCCGGACTGGCTGGCCCTCTGCCCGGGCGGGGTCGACACCACCGTCGTCGTCGCCGCGCCGGCCGAAGACGACTGGGGCGACATGGCGCCTGCCTTCGGGACGCCCGTGGCCGCCGTCGATGGCGGGTCACCGGAGCCGGATGCGGGCGATGGACCAACAGAACCGGTCGCGGCTGACGGGCCCGCCGAGCCCGGTTCATCCGCGGAGCCCGGCGTGCCGACACCTGCCCCGGGCTCTGCCAACGGCTCGTCGGCAGGCTCCGCCGCGTCGGCACGCGGCCGCGCGCCATTCACCACGCCGCAGATGGCGCTGCTCGGAGCGGGCAGCGCACTCATGGCCGGCGGTACGGTCCTGTACTTCACCGCCGTGGTGCCCTCTGTCGACGCGGCCGTTGCTGCCGCAGCCGACCCCGCTGGCATCAGCAGGCAAGCCGCAGACGACCTGACCGCAAAGGCGCGCCGCAGCCAGGGGCTGACACTCGCCTCCTTGGGTGGGGGCGCGGCGCTGGCTGCAGGCGGCCTCGCCTGGGGTCTTCTGCTGGACGCGCCCGTGCGGCCGATGATCGCGCCGGGCCACCTTGGCCTGCACGGTCGTTTCTGACCCTCGGGTCAGAGTGGGTTGAGCTCGACCAGGAGGGGCGCCCGCGATTCCACTCCACTGTCGAGCAGGCGGCCGTGGGCGTCGCCCCAGTCCTCCCCGACCCACACCCGGTCCAGGGCATGGAGAGGGAGGCTCGGCAGCCCCGCCACGTGGGAGGGCCATGTGGCAGGGACGGCGACCTCGGAGAGACCCGCCCCGCTCATGTGGCCTGCAATGCGGCGGAAGGTCGGGGGTGCCCCGAAGTCGCCGACGACGATCATGCGGCGGGGTCCCAGTCCTGCGACGATGGCAGCCGTTCGCCGGGCTCCCTCGACAAGGCGGTCAGGCCATGTCCGCCAATCGGATGGTCCTCCTGCATCGCTGAGTCGGACTGCAAGCAGGGGAACCACACCCACACCGGGCAGCGCAGGGAACGTGAGCACGGCGCGTGCGCCATGCCCTGCCGGCCCGGGAAGGCTGACGCTCCATGAATCCTCCCGGCCGCCGCAGTACTGGAAGGCCCCGCGCACCACCAGCGCCACCCCATCGAGGGAATCGGGGGAGCGAAGCACCTTGGCTTCGCCGTCGAGGGCGCGCGCGATGTGCTCGGCGACGTCTGCATCCTGGAGACCATGGAGGACGACGAGATCGGGGTCGGCCTGGAGGAGGGCGTCGGTGTCGACCCACTGGTCGCGTTCGGGTCGCAGGGTCCAGGTCAGCAATCGGATCGGCTTTCGACTCTGGCCTGCGAGGTTCGCGCACTCCCACAGGGTGTCGTTGCGGGTGCGATCTGCCTCGACCACGTCGATGGGTTCAATTGGCTGGCGCAAGCTCACGATGAAGAGAACCAGGCCGGACGACAGGGCGACGGCCCGCAGCAGGTGGCGTTCGGAAGCGAACACCAGGACCCCCCAGAGACCGACCGCGAGGAGGAAGGGCTCGGACCACAGGACGGCGGCGCCGACGGTGGTGCGTTCTCCGACGCTGCCCGTCGCGAGGCCGAGCATCGCGGGGGCGAGCAGCAGCAGCAGCGGCATCAGCCACCGGCGGAGCGTCAGGGCCGGGCGGGTCATCGGCGGCATGGTAGCCCGCTGGGCTGTGCGGGGCCGGTCGGGAGTCCGCCACTTCGTGGACCGCAGACGGCACGCCCCATGCCTGCGGGCCCTCGCAGAGGCCTCACACCGCGAGCGTACCCAGAACGCCGCGCATGACGACGGGCGCGCGCTCGAGGAACGGCACCATCAGCCTCCGGGCAGTGCGGACGCGGCCAACGCGGAGGAGCCCCTCGGTCATCCACCAGTACCGCCGGGAAAGGGTTCGCCAGCGCGCGTCGTAGGCGGGCAGGTCACCGGCGAGCATGCACGCCACGGCGGCCTCGGCAGCCTCGAAGCCCAGCCGCAGGCCCTC
>JAYYRS010000444.1:0-8476 GCA_036126975.1 Myxococcota bacterium | reverse complement strand
GGGAGACACCGCTGCCGGGAATGCTGGGTACGACCGATCGTGATGGGCAGGAGACTGCCAGTCGCGACACGACGATCCCCGCAGGTGCGACGTCGAGCATGCGGGCAGGCATGCGAACGAGTCGCTCACGACCAACACCCTGGCGTTTCAGGGTGCGGGAGCACTCGAGGGCATGACCCGTCGAACGGAACGGAACAGTCAGCGACGCCAGGAACCTTCCCTTCAAGATCCACCAGTGCGCGGGGTCCACGTGGCCCCACCACCAGGAAATCCGCCCAAGGGCGCCCCACCGCGGGGCTGGAGGCTCCAGTTGCAGTCAACTGGAGACCGCAGGGTCCTGCACGGGACGCCGCCCTCGGGCCGCCGACCGTGAGTTGAAGCCCCACCCCCCAAGTGCTGCAAGCGTCCTCCTTGCGAGAGCGACGCAGCCCAAGCGTGGGTGGCCCTGGAAACAGGGACCAGCGCGCCCGGACGAGAGTCCGCGGAGCTACGTCAGCACACAAGTTGCGCCGACGGATGAGGCGAACGGTCCCGATCACGCAGACAGCACAAGCCCAGGGAGCAGCCCGGACGTGAAAGCCTGCACCATCTTCGGATGGCGAGTGCCTCACGGGTCGGTCCGCTGCCTGCGGAAGTACCTTGGGGTCGAGACGAGCTGGCAGTCACGCAGGAATGCATGGCTGGCGGATTCGGCAGACCGCTTCGTGTGAGCGTTGCGGGAGCCGGAATCCGGACATGGGTGACCGAGTGGTCCCCGCGACGCGAACGCGCAATGGCGAGCGAGGCGGGAGAAGTCCATGGCAGCGAGGCAACGGCGAGAAGGGCAGATTGGTGTGTGTACCAGGCGGCAGGCAGCCGCATGTAGTGGCGACAGGAGACTGGAGCTTCAGCATGTGGCGGGTGGGTCGCCGGGGTGAGCATCGATGACCGCAGGTGGTGAAGGCTCCGAGGGGCAGGAGTGCATCGAGGGAATGGAAACGCCCGGCAGACGACGCGGCGCCCAGTGGCGCGGCCCAGGAAGCAGCGGCTCTTGAAACTCGATGAACCCCATGATCGGCTGTCCGTCAGGACTGGTGAGCCCTCGGGCTGAGCCAGCAGCGCGGACAAGGCGATGGCAGCCAGAACCGCCGGCGCAAGCAGGGCACATGCCCTGTTGGCGCACCAGCGGCCGGCACACCGAGAGGTTGCGGAGACGCAGCGAAGCGGTGAGCCTGCAGCGGGGCGAGGTAGGGCTGACAGTGTGCAGACAGACCGTCGAGGTCGTGAGAAACGACGAGGACGGTACGCCGGCGCGAGCAGATTGGCATCTGCCGCGTCCGGGCATCCGACGGCATCGGCTCTCGCAAGAGAGCGCGGTCGGAGGCCCACGGCGCGGGACGGAGGTGGCCACCTCCGGACCCGGCTGGGCGGCTGCGCGACGCTGATGTCGATGGAGGGGCAGACACCCACGTGCAGCGGGATGAGACATCACGCAGGGAACCGGTAGCGGGAGCCTGGGGAGTCGATGTCCCGCATCCAGGAGCGCAACCCTGGACCCCCGAAAAGACCGGCAACGGTCCCAACCGCCGAAATCCGGTGGACCCGGGGGCACGCGGCAGGACCTTTGACAACCCCATGAGAGGAAGTCCCGACGATCAGCGGCGATGCCACGCGGAGACGCGTTGGACGGCAACGCTGGTCGAAGGGACCGCACGCAGAGCGGAGTCAGAAGCGACGACGCGGCGCGGCAGGAACTGCACGCACCTTCGGGTACGGGCGGTTCCTTCAGTGGCCGCGGCGGAGGAGCTGGCACCGCCCCTGAAGACCCGACGAAGACCACGGTGGTCGCGTCGCCGGATGCCCGCAACGACCGGGCGCAACGCGACGGGACGTACCTCGAGGGCCCGCGTCACCCCTTCGCCATCCCACTGGATGGAGTTCAGGAGGAACACTCGCGAGAGTGGTGATGAGAAGGCCGAGGAGGTCGAGTGCTGAGCAATCAGCCGGGCTGCCATGCCAATGGCGGCCCTGACCCGTAGCGATGTCGGAGGCACGCACTGCAAGGCCATCCGTTTGGATGAGGGCGCAGTGGCCGTGGCCCGGCGACCACGAAGGTCCCGAGTAAAGGTCAAGAGGGGCGGAACGCGCGCATGTTCGAGCAGGGGCACCTGTCGGGCATCGGGCGCAACCCGCGATTCGAGGCGCAAACCTCTGTAGGGGATCCAACCCGTCGACCCAACACCTGAACCCCCGTCGAGCTCCGGCTCGGCGGGGGTTCTGCCGTATCGGACCGGATGGTCTGCTCCGTGCAGGACGGCTGTGTCCTTGAGCCTCGTCCATCGGGTCGGTCCATCGAACGCTGCAAATCACGGACCCCCAAGCTGGTTGAGAAGGCCCATGCAGCGACCCCCCTGGTCGCCTACGAGCCGTGGACAGGCGCCTTGGAGGAGCATGCGGGCATTCGAGAGGTCGCCGGACGCGGCCAGCCGGGAGGCGAGCCAGTGCGCATCCGCGGGATCGGATGCCGCATGCTGCGCCAGCGCGATGGCATCGGCCGGACGACCCCGCTCAACGTGCAGCCTGATTCCCAGCCCCAGGACGGCCCTTGCCAGGAGCGCATTGTCGTTCGGCGGCTGCGCAGCGAGGTCTCGGATCAGGCGCCATGCACCATCGGGCCGACCATCCTGCTGCTCGAGCAGGGCGAGATTGAATCGGGTCACTGGCGGGATGCTCTTCAACTCGCCGGCACGGGGCAGGAGCACCCGAGCGGCAGACAGGTCTTCCGCCTCTGCTGCGCATCGCAGGCCGAGATGAGCGAGGCGGATCGCGGACGCGGCGGCGAGGCTTCCGGCGAGCCGATCACGGGCCGCGCCAATGGTGGCGAGACACGCAGCGGGATCGTCCCGTTTGAGCTGGCTGACTGCCAGATTGTGCGGATGCGCCCACACGCGGCTTCGCCCGAGCGAGGCTGCCACGCGGGGTGTGGCGGCCTGGGGGTCGGACAGGATGATGATGCTGGCTGCATCGAGCAGCCCGGGGTCGTCCGGCCATGTGGACAGCCCCTGGTCCAGGAGTGTTGCGGCGCGTGCGCCATTGCCGTGCGCCATGGCGATCCGCGCTGCGCCAGCGGTCAGTCCAGCATGGGGTGGATGCTGGCGTGCGATGCGTTGGAGCAGCTGGTGCGCTCCCTCGATGTCCCCTTCGTCGACAAGGATTCCGGCGAGCAGTCCGGCCCCTTGTGCGATGGCGCTGCGCAGGCGCTCCTCGTCAGACTTGCGGATGATTCCGCTCATCGCGCCTGATCGGTACACATCGATCCAGGTGCTGTCGTTCAGGGCTTCGCTCAAGTCGGAACGAGCACCTGCGGTATCGCCCCTCGCTGCGCGGACCTGCCCGCGAAGAAGACGCGCGTCGGTCCGATGGGGGTGCTGCGCGAGCAGCGTGTCGAGGAGTTCCTCTGCCGTGGTCGAATCTCCGGCGTTCATCCTGTCGACCGCCTGGGACAGCAGGACGACCGCGTCCATGCCCATGCCGCTCGCCATCGCGCCGATCGCCTCCGCATCCAGTGGCCCGCTCGCGCGGGTGACGGCAGCGGTGACGAGCTCGGGTGCGCCGGCCCGCCGACATCGGTCCACCCGGGCCTGCGCCGCGGATGCATCGCCAGCCTCGACATCGAGCTGCACCTCGAAGCAGGCCATTACGGGGTCAGGCAGGCGCTGTCTGGCTGCGTCCAGGTCGGCGCGGGCTGCATCCAGATCACCCTGGCGCAGGAGGACCTGCTGCAGGGACGCATGGGCGTCGATGGAGTCCGGATCGAGCGACACGGCCCGCTCGGCCGCCGCGCGGCTGCCCGCGAAGTCCTGGGCCACGAAACGGGCCGTCGACAGCCCGATGAATACCGGTGCGGCCTCCGAGTGGACGACAGCGGCAGCCTCCAGCGTGGCGATCGCGCCTCCGACATCGCCTTGGCGGAGCTGGGTCATACCGAGTCCGTGGGCGGCCATTCCGCATGTCGGATCGGCGTCAAGCACGGCTTCGAAGCCGGATCGGGCCTCCTCGAGTCGGCCTTGCGCGAGCCGGGTCACCGCTTCCGAGTATCGGTTGCGCTCCGCAGTGCCCGGCAACCAGCCCGCCTCCGCAGCGCGGCCGGTTCCGAGTGTGATGAACAGCAGGACGAGGATGCGCATGCGTCTCCCGGTTCCGAATCTACCGCTGGGATTCTCCGTGAGCCATGGCGGACGCCGCGTACAGGATAGGATGGACGCCCTGATGGCCCAGCAGCGCTCCGTCCTCCAACGCCTCCTTCGCCGCATGCTGGCCTCCGGCCGCGGTGAGGTGCGGGCCATGGAGGACGCCCTGCACGTCGAAGGCGTGCTGCGGTTCATCGCGGTCTTTGCGGCCACGATCGTCCTGCCCGCGAGCCTCCTGGCGTACTTCGGTGTGGCGTCCATCGCGGTGGAGGAGAAGAGCGTCTGGGCGGAGGTGGAGCGAGGTGGGCAGTCGGCTGCGGACGGTTTCGTTGCACAGGTGACCCGACGTTTCTCGTCGTTCGAACAGCGGCTTGCAGACCGGCTCGGGTCAGGGCGCTCGCCGCTCGAGGCCCGCGGAGAGCTGGATCCCCAGCTGCTGCTGGCGTTGCGGTTCGACCAGGACGGCTGGCTCGAGGCGCCATTCGTTCGCGACGAGACGCCTCCAGGTGCAGGGCAGGCGCCGCTGTTCGATCCTTCTTGGCAGGCCGCGCGTGCCGCGGAGCGGGCAGGCGAACCCCCCGGCCTCGTGGCAGGACGGTATGCAGCGGCCGTCCGGAAGGCGACGAATCCGTCCATCGAGGGACGGGCGAGGTACGACCAGGCGAGGATGCTCGCGAAGGCGGGAGAGCTGCGCCTCGCCATCGCCCAGCTCGACAAGGTGATCGAGCGGACGCCGCGGGTCCGCGACCCATGGGGCATGCGCCTTGGCGACCTCGCTCGACTTGACCGCGGCGTTCTGGTCGCTGCTGACGATGACGATGCGGGTGCGCGGGAATTGCGCGCGCTGATTGAAGACCTGCTCTCCACGCGGTGGGTGATCGGACAGGGCGGAGAAGCAGCCGTTGCGCGAAGGGCGCTGTCGCTGCTCGAGCCCTACGGAGAGCGGGAGTGGGTTGCGGTCACCCGTGGTCGCGTCGCGGAGCGGGCGGCGATGCTGTACTGGGCCGAACGGCTGATGCCAGAGCTCATGCGGGTCGCTGCAGGGACGGCCCCGCTGTCGGAGGGTGTGGCCCGGGTGGAGTGGACCGTGGGGAAACGCGCCCTCTGGGCCACCACGTGGTTCGGTGGCGAGCGGTACGTCTTCGCGCTCGACCTCTCTTCCATCGCTTCGGAACTCAAAGCTGACGCGCGCGGTGCGGTCCGCGCCGAGGGCGACGTGGTGGCATTCCTCGCGATGCCATCCGAACCGGGTCCCACCGATCCGATGGTGCAGCGTTCCCTTGCGCCGTGGCTGTCGAACTGGTCGCTGGTGGTCGAGCCTCGTGATCCCGGGTCGCTTGCCGCCGCCCAGTCTCGCAAGCGGAACCAGCGCTTCGGCGTGGTGTTTCTTGCGGTCGTCCTGATCGCGGTCGGGTCGGTTTTCTCGGCGCGTCTGATCAAACGCGAACTGGACGTGGCCCGGATGCAGACGGATTTTGCCGCGAACGTGTCTCATGAACTTCGCAGTCCGATCACCCAGATCCGCATCAAGGGTGAGGCCCTCATGCTGGGTCTGATCGAAGAGCCAGAAGAACGGGACGAGAGCTATCAGGCCATCGTCCGGGAAAGCGAACGACTCAGTCGCCTCGTTGACAACGTCCTGGACTTCTCGGCGATCGAACGGGGCGCCAAGAGGTACACCCTCCGTCCCGGCGACATCGCAGAGACTGTCTACCGCGCCATCGACTCGATCTCCTCCGCACAGGAAGTCCTTGGAAAGGAGCTCGATGTCGAGTTGCCGCCCGGTCTTCCGCCGGTCTTTCACGACTCCGACGCCGTCCAGCAGTGCGTGATCAACCTCGTCAGCAACGCCGCGAAGTACTCCAAGCCAGGCGGGTGGATCGGCATCCGCGGACGCGTGGTCGATGAAGGTGTCGAGATCGGCGTGTCCGACCGCGGCATCGGCATTGCGCCGCATGACCTCCGGGCGATCTTCGATCCCTTCTTCCGCTCCCGCGATGCGCTCGCCCGGCGCCGGAAGGGTACGGGAATCGGATTGACCATCGTCCAGTACATCATGGTCCAACATGGGGGCCGCGTCGGCGTACAGTCGCGGCCGGGTCACGGCAGCACCTTCACCCTCCGGTTTCCGCTTCGACCGCCTGACGAGGCGCAGACGGGCGGCCCCCGGGATACTCTCTCTTCCCCTCGATTCGGAGCCTGATTCATGGCGCGGCTGCTCTTTGTCGAAGACGAGAAGCAGGTCCTTGAGACCTTGCTGAAGTTCTTCCAGAAGCAGGGTCACGAGGTCCATGGCGCGCGCACAGGCGCGGATGCCCTTGATCTTGCTGCCCAGCATCCACCCGACGTCGCAGTTCTCGACGTCATGTTGCACGAAGGTCCTGCGGGTCCGGACGCAATGGACGGCTATGAGATCTGCAAGGCCCTCCGGGAAAGTGGGTTCGACCGCCCGGTGATCTTCGTCACCGCCCGGTCGGGCGAGCAGGACAAGCTCGTTGGATTCGATGTCGGTGCTGATGACTACGTGACCAAGCCATTCAGCCTGCTGGAGCTGAAGGCCCGCATCGAGGCTGTCCTGCGTCGGGTCGGGGGTGCACGTCGCGTACACCGGTTCGGTGAGGTGACGGTCGACCTTGACCAGTACACGATCGAACGCCCGGACAAGACGGAGCGCCTCAGCAATCGGGAACGCGATCTCCTGCAGTTCTTCATCGAGAACCGTGGGCGGATCCTCTCGCGCGAGGAGCTGCTCAAGCGCGTATGGGGGTACAAGGCCGGCATTGCGACCCGGACCGTGGACACCCACGTCCTGACGGTCCGCAAGAAGCTCGGAGATGACGCGCAGAATCCGCAGTTCATCGAGACCTTGCACGGGGTCGGCTACCAGTTCATCGCCAAGAGTGGCTGATGTCGGTGGCGTTGTTCGCTGCCGTGGTCGCGCTGTGTGGTTTCGCACGAGCGGACGGTCCGGAGGAGTGGGCTGCGCTCTACAACGGCCGACTCGTGGGTGCGGTCGACCGGGACCCGGCGCAGGCGATCTCGGTCTATGACGCCATCCTCGCCTATCTGAACGATGACGATCCGCTGCGCGGGGAGCTGCGGTACTGGCGGGGGCGTGCGCGCTTCGACCTCGGCCAGCGCGATGCCGCGCTGGAGGACCTGCGCGCCGCTGCGGAGGACGAGCGGGTGGGAGCAGAGGCCCGCACCTTCCTGGGGCGGCTTGAGCTGGGCGAGCGGACCGTCCGGTCCCTGCCGTTCTCCCAGGATTTCGATGATGGGGAGCGGAGCTTTGTCCGCGGCTGGCCCATGGGCCGGCGGGACGATCTCTCCGTCGTCGCGTTGTCGGATCGGAAGGGGCGCGTGCTCGCCTGGCGGCGCAATGTCCGGGAGGCGGAATCCGATCGCATCCTGCTCGCGGTCGCCACCGAGAGCGCCCTCGAACATCTCCGCCTGACCATCCGAGCGGATGCCTTCGACGCACGACTGCGAGTGCTGCTCGAGGACGCCGAGGGGCGGCAGTGGACCGCGCCGATGCTGGTGATCCCCTCCGACGACTGGCTCACCATCGACCTGGGCGTCGCCAGCTTCGTGCCGGCGCAGGCCCCGGCATCTCGTGCGCGACCGGGTGATGCATCGATCCGTCGGATCGAAATCCGCGATGTGACGGCCTTTCACGCTGCTGATCGAGGGGAGAACCGCCTGTTCTTCGACGATGTGGAGCTGCGGTGATGGTCCCCACGGTGCCGGAGGGATCAGCCCTCCCGCGACGACTCGGCCGCGGTGGAATCGGCGGGACCCTGGACCCCCGCCTCCAGCACGATGGGCGTGAATCGGTGCAGCTGATGGAAATCGGGTGACGTGGCTGGGAGAGGCACATGGGCCAGATAGCGGCGGTCATCCGGCGGACCATGGGCCGCTGCAGCCAAGACCCGCAGAGGGCCTGGGGGCAGGTCATGAAGGGACAGACGGAGGGTTCCGGTCCAGGTCGTCTCTCCGACCAGGGATGAGGCGAACACCGGAAGGTTGTCGTCGATGATGTTCCGTGTCCCGCGCAGCCGAAGGGCGAGCCAGTGACCGGTGGGCGCGAGTTCGAGCTCGATGTACTCGACGCCATTCGCGGCGTCAGGACCTGCAAGGAACACCTCGACGACTTCGTGCTCCCAGAGGCGCCAGCGTCGCGAGGGTGGGCCCTCCACGGGCGCAGCACCGTACAGCGGCGATGTGATGCGCACGACGAGCGAATCGTCCTCGCGTCGGATGTCCACGCGGGGCGCGGGTCTGATGGGCTGTCCGTCCCAGGTGTAGGC
>JAYYRS010000443.1:0-5504 GCA_036126975.1 Myxococcota bacterium | reverse complement strand
CGCCTTGGAGTCAACGCCCCAGATGTCGACCTGGCCCACGCCCGGCACGCGTTCCAACCGTTTGGCCACGACCTGCGTCATCAGGAGATGGGGGTCTTCCGCGGCCTCGGGGATGGCAACGCCCGCCCACAGCACCGGTGTGTCGTCCGGGTCCCACTTCCAGATGAAGTAGTCCTTCACCTCATCGGGCAGGTCCGCCATGGCCCGCTCCATGCGGTCCACTACGGCGTTGTAGGCGACGTCCATGCCGACAGAGCGGTGGAACTCGAGCCGGAGTCGCCCACTCCCGGTGCTGGCGCGTCCACCCATCTCCTTCACGCCGGGTGCCGTGCTGAGGTGCTCCTCCATCGGCCGGAGCACGGCCTGTTCCGTCTCGCGGGGAGAGGCGTCTCCATAGGGAACGAAGACCCAGAGCTGGTTGAGCACAAAACCTGATGGGAAGGCCTCCAGTGGAATGCGCTGCCACGCGATGGCGCCCATCACGAGCAGGGCCAGGAATCCCATCCCGACGGTGATGGGTCGCTGGACGCTGAACGCGGGCAGCCAGCGCCTCACCGGCTGGCCTCGGCCGTTCCAGTGGGCGACGCCGGGCCCGGGGTTCCCGCTGGCTCGAGGAGTGCGGTCGCACCCGCGTAGACGACAGGGATGACGATGAGGGTGAGCAACGTGCTGGAGCTGAGTCCCGCGATGATGGTGAGCGCCAGGGGCTGCTGGACCTCAGCGCCTTCTCCGAACCCCAGGGAAAGGGGCAGAAGGCCCAGTACGGTGGTCAGCGTCGTGATCAGGATGGGGCGCAGTCGGAGGCGCGCTCCCTCGTGGATCGCGCGAATGCGCTCCATCCCGGCGGCTCGGAGGCGGTTGATGGTGTCGACCAGCACGATCGCATTGTTGACCACGACCCCCGCGAGGACGATGGCGCCGATGAGCACCACGACGCTGACCGGTGTGCCGGTCAGCCAGAGTGCGCCGACCACCCCGACCAGCGCGAGCGGAACGCTGAAGAGGATGACGAATGGATGGAGCATGCTCTCGAATGTGCTGGCCATGATCACGTAGACCAGGAAGACAGCGAGCCCGAGGGCCATCTGGAGGGAGGAGATCGAGCGTTCCATCTCCCGGTTCTGGCCAGCAAGCTCCCACTCGACGCCTTCGAGATCGACACCGGGCATCACCGCCACGATGTTGTCCGCGTTGCCGGAGATGTCGAAGCCATCGATGTTGGCGGTGATGGAGACGGCCCGCCGTTGGTCGATGCGGCGGATCTCCGAGGGACCCTCCGCCTCTTCAAGCGTTGCAACCGCCTCGACCGGGATCGGCGGATTGACCTCTGGGTTCACGTTCAGTCGCTTGAGGTCGGCCAGTCCGCGGCGGTCGTCTTCGCTCACGCGCACCCGGAGGTCGATCCGTCCGTCGCCACGTGAGATGGTCGTCGCGGCGGAGCCGAGGACCTTGTCGCGGATGCGCCGGGCGATGGTGCCGGTGTCGAGACCGTAGCGCTCGAGAAGAACCCGGTCGTATCGCACACGCACTTCCGGGTACCCGGCGACGAGGCTCGACCGGACATCGGTGAGTCCTCCGGCATCCGAGAGCGCCACCACGACCCGGTCCGATACGTCCTTCAGTCTGTCGAGATCGTCGTCATAGAGGACCACTTCGATCGGCGTTGAGAAGCTGAAGAGGCTCGGGCGGGTGAGACGCAGCTCCGCGGGAGGCAGGCCATCTGCCGTGGCCTCTTCTGCTGCCCGGATGCGGCGTCGGACTTCCTCCATGAGGACGGCCTCCCGGGCCTCGAGGTCACCGCCAGGCGTCATCTCCACCATCACGCGGGCTGTGTGCTCTCCCTCGTCCGAGCGGGCGTCAGCATCGGATTCGGTGCCAATGATGCTGTGCAGGTGCGCGATGTCCGGATGGCTGCGCAGCGCCTCCTCCACGCGGCTGACGCGGTCTGCCGTTCGCGCCAGCGTGGTGCCCACGGGAAGTGCGAGCTCAGCGGCGAAGCGGCCTTGATGGAGCTCGGGGATGAGGGCCTGCCCGAGCCGCGTGCCGACCGGCAGGGCGACCAGCACAGTCGCGACCGCCACCCCCATCACTGCGCCCGGTCGCCGGAGCACGCCGGTCATCGACCCGCCATAGCGGCCTGCGAAGCGAAGGTAGAAGGCCTGGAAGATGTCAGCGCCTCGCAGGAGGACGGCGGCCAACCTCGAGAGCCCGGAGGCGAGCAGCCCGAGCAGGGGCCGCGCGACGATGGCGGCGGAGAACACAAGGGCGTTGACGGGAAGCTCGAGGACCAGGACGAGGAGGCACCGGACGGTCCACCATGGAAGCCGCAGGACGCGCCCCACCCCGTCCCGCCCGTTCCAGCTGGCGACAAGTCCTCGGACGCTCTCGAGGTCGCGCAGGAGGCCTCCGGTGCACCGCAGCAGCGTCCCGGGCAGCCGACGAAGCCTGTTGCCGTCCGGATCCGCCCAGCCGGCGTCCCAGGCGGCCGTGCCGCGGGGGAAGCGGGCAGCGGCACGCACCTCCGAGAGCCGTCCCCGGGTGCCGTCTCCCATCGAGAGTTCGCGGGCTGCGAGCATCGGAACGAACAGCAGCGCCACGATGAGGGACGCCAGCAGGCTGAAGACCACGGCCAGGGCGAGATCCCCGAAGATCTGCCCAGCGACGCCCTCCACGAAAGAGATGGGAAGGAAGACGCTGACGGTCGTGAGGGTGGAGGCGGTGACGGCGGCCGCCACGTCCGCGGCTCCCTGCACCGCGGCGTCCCGCCGCGAGGCGCCTCGTTCCACATGGACCTGGATGGACTCCAGCACAACCACGGCGTTGTCGACGAGCATGCCGATGCCGAGCGCGAGCCCGCCCAGACTCATGAGATTCAGGCTGACGCCTCCGAGGTACATCGGAGCGAAGGTCACGATGATGCTGAGCGGAATGGCCACGCTGATGAAGAAGGTCGCCCGGAAGTCGCGCAGGAAGGCGAAGAGGACCAGCACGGCCAGGATGGCCCCCAGAAAGGCGGTGGATCGGAGATTTTCAATGCTGGCCTCGATGAAGCGGGCCTGGTCTTCCAGCTCCACCAGCACGACACTCCCGGGGAGACGCTCCACCAGCCCGCCGCGCCGCTTGCCGGTTTCGGGTCCGCCCAGCACCGTCGTTCCGTGCAGCGCACCCTGCAGCTCTCCGGACACCTGGACGATGTTCGCGTCCGCCGATTTCATGACCTCGAGCTCGACCGCGTCGCGACCGTCCAGACGGCTGACCACTTCCCGGTCCTTGTGGGCCTCCGTGATGACCGCGACCTCGGAAACGGGGACCCGGACGCCGTCGGACCGGCGGATCTCGAGGGCCGCGATCTCGTCGACGGTGCGGACCTCGTTGAGCGTCCGGACGAGGTACTCGTGGTCTCCATCCCGGATTGCACCGCCGGGCAGGTTGACGTTCTCCGCAGCGAGTGTCTGGGACAGCTGGCCCAGGGTGATGCCCCTGGCTGCGAGCCAGTCCTCCCGGGCCTCGACGCGGATCTCCTTCTCCAGTCCGCCGCGGACCCGGACGGCAGCCACCCCGTCCATCGCCTCGAGAGAGCGTTTGATCTCCCGCTCGGCGATGTCCCGAAGCAGGTAGAGCGCCTCGTCGCCCTGCGGTGCCTCGAGGTCATCGGGATCCATCGCCAGCGCAAGTCGGAGGATGGGTTCCTGTGCGGGGTCGTAGCGGAGGATCAGTGGCCGCTTCGCGTCGTCGGGCAGGAACGTGGTCTGCAGTCGTTCTCGAACCGACTGGGTGGCCTCGTCCATGTCGGTGCCCCATGCGAACTCGAGCACGACGTCAGACATGCCGGCGCGGGAGCGGCTCTCCAGTTCCGCCAGCCCTTGCGTGGTGGCGAGCGCCTCCTCGATGGGTCGGGAGATCTGACTTTCGACCTCCTGGGGAGCGTAGCCGGGCACGTCCGTCCGGACGGTGACCGTCGGGTACGACAGGTCCGGCATGAGGTTCAGCGGCAGGCGGTTGTAGCTGACGAACCCGAAGACGGCGGCGGCGATCGCGAGCATCAGCGTGGCGATGGGACGCCCGACGACGAGACGGAACAATCCCATGGAATCAGCCTGCGTCTTCGGGATCGTCGTCGGTCTCATCCGGTTTCGCATCGGGCATGGGGTCGTCGGGGAGACGCAGCAGGGCGGCCTCCCGCAGGCTGGCGTTGCCTACGACCACGACCTGGTCGCCCAGTCCAAGCCCCGAGACGACCTCGACCTTGTCGGGGTCCGTGAACCCGACGACGAGGCGGGCCTTCCGCGCCACCCTCCGGGGGATGCCCTCCCAGGGGTCGTCCTCCGCGGCCTCGTCGCCGTTTTCGTCGTCGCTGCCCGAGGAGAACAACGTGGCGAGGAAGCCCGGTGGGTCCTCCCCAGCGGACCGTTCCCCGTCCGCTCCCGTGGGCGCGGGCGGTTCGCCCTCGGCCACCACCCAGGCGATGGGCTCGCCGTCCTGGTAGAGCAGAGCGCGCCGGGGAATGGTGAGGACGTCGTCGTGGCGGTCCACCTCGATGCGGACCTTCACGAACTGGCCTGGGCGGAGGGCCGTCTGCTCCGGGTCGGCGGAAATGGTCACGCGGACCGTGCCGGTCTGGGCGTCGACCACGGGACTGATGCGTTCGATCGTGCCCGCGGCGCGCGCTTCGGCGTCGTAGGCCCCGGTGAGCATGGCGGACTGCCCGGTCGCGATCCGGGGGAGGTCGCGTTCGGGGAGCTGGACGATGACGCGGAGGCGCGTGAGGTCCACCACCTGGAACGCTCGTCCCGCCGCCCCTGCGACCTCACCGACCCGGAGTTCTCGGACGGCCAGCGTCCCCGCAATGGGGCTCTCGATCCGGGTGAATCCGGCGGAACTCGTGGCCTCGCGATGGGTCGCCTCCGCGATGGCGAGCGCATCTCGGGCGTCCTGCAGTTCGCGGTCGGAGATGGCACCGCCGGCGTGGAGTCGCTCCGCCTGTCCGACGGCCTCCGCCGCCTTGGTGCGCTCCAGTCCGGCTCGTTCTGCACCGGCATCGAGGGAAGGGTTGCGGATGACGGCCAGCAGCTGGCCCTTCCGGATCGGGTCTCCTTCCTCGACCAGTACACGACTCACGATGCCCGTCGTCTCGGGCGTGATGTCTGCCTGGGCCTCCGACTCCAGCGTGCCAGACGTGATGAGGTGGTCGGCCACCGAGCCGGTCTGGACGGTTCCGGCCTCGATGAGGAGCCGACGCTCGGGGCCCGGCGCACGGCGGTCCCCGTCCTTGTCGCCTCCGCGGTACGGGTCGTCGGTTCCGCCTCGTCCGGGCCGATCTCCCCCGCAGGCGAGTGCGAGCAGGACAAGCACCGGTGCCCAGGGGTGCACGGGCCGGCGAGGGGGCGGCGAGGTCACGGAAGTCTCCATCAATCGGCGTGTGCGCGTGAGGTTCGGTCCAGAGGGCGGCGGAATCGGCGGACGCGGACAGCGTCGCACCCCCCCCTATGCCAGGCAGGCCGCGG
>JAYYRS010000442.1:0-3362 GCA_036126975.1 Myxococcota bacterium | reverse complement strand
CGCCGCTCGGCTCGTCCAGGAGCTCATCCTTCGCTGCCGCCGCGCGCTCCCCGACCATGTCGCCCCGGCCGTGCTCGCCGCGGTGTGCCCAGGACTGGAGGCGCTTGCAAGGGACCGCAACATCCCCTGGCAACCCGCCATGATGCTGGGGGAGATCGCAGGGGCCTACTGGCGCATGGAAGCCGTGGCCGCACTCGCGCCGCGCGGGGCCCACGTCTGGGGGGATTCCGGGTGGCGGAACGTAGAGCGGAATGGTGTCCAATATCGTGGCTTTGCCGGTCATAATCGGGATCTGGGTTCGATCTACAGCGCGTCGGACATCAACCTCGATATCGGCCGCATCTACCAGCCGGACATCGTCACGATGCGGGTCTTCGATGTGCTGGCGTGTGGAGGTTTCCTTCTTGCAGCCTGGTCGGACGGGCTCGGTGACCTGTTCGTGCTCGGGGAGGAAATCGAGACCTGGAAGACCATCCCCGAGCTCGTGGAGAAGGTCGACTACTACCTCGCGCATCCTGCTGCCCGGGAGCGGATCGCGGCGCGAGGGCGCGCGCGCGTCCTGCGGGACCACACCAACCGCGGCCGCATCGCAGAGATGCTTGCTCATGGGGATCTGCGCACCGCTTCCCCGCAGCGCCGCACAGAGCAGTAGGCTGCGACCATGACCGCCCCCTCCTACCGGCTCGATACGATCGCGCTGAACCTCATCGAGCGCCTCGAGGGGGCCCGGCGGACCTGGGCCACGGAGCCGGATGTCGCCCGGACCGAGCTGAGCCGGGCGGCGAACGACCAGCTGGAGCGAATTCTGGCTGAGCATGACGAGATCATCGACACCCCGGGATGGTCGGAGGTCGTCCGGCGCGAGATCCAGCAGACCTTCCTGCCCCGCTACCTTCGACTCGCGATCGACCACAATGCGCTGGAGGAGCGTGGCTACAACGCCTGGCGAGGCGGGGACCCCATCGGTCGGATCGTGGGCGGACTCGCCGCCGTTGCGGCCGCGATGGTCCTGGTCCGTTTGGTGCACCATCCCGGGGCCCTCGTGGGCTTCGCGGTCGCGCTTGCCGTTCCGTTCATCCCGGAGATCCGCCGGGTCTACTTCCGGCGGCGGTATCGTTCGGCACTGCAGCAGGTGGTGGACGACATGGCGAGAATCCAGTCCGAGATCGAACGTTTCCATGTGGCCGGGGTGTCGTCCCCCGCCGCCCCTGAGGCCATCCGTGTGCCTCCCCCCCGACAGACGGAGCGCCCTTCATGAGCGCCAGCAAGGTCAAGCTGCCCGGCCGAGGACGCAAGGGAGCCGGCATCATCGTCGGCGCCATCGCGGTCCTGGTCGCGTCGGCCGTGCTCTATGCAACCTTCACCACGTACGTGCTGCCCTCCGAGGTTGCCGTCAGACAGGTGTATCTCGGTCCCAAGAAGGGGATACAGAAGGACATCTACGGGCCGGGTCTGCAGTTCGTGATGCCCGGCTATGAGCGGCTCCATCGCTTCCAGCGAGACATCCAGCTCCTCCAGTTCAACGACAACAAGGTGTCGGGATCCGCCAACGCGCACATGCAACCGAGCATCCGGATCCAGACGTCCGAAGGCTACCAGGTGACGGTCGACGTCACGATCTCGTACCGCGTGGTCGACCCCTACAAGGTCATCACCGCGGTGGGGCCGGGCAACCTCTACGAGACCTCCCTGATGGTGCCGCGGTCGGACAAGGTTCTGCGGCAGAAGCTCGGAGAGCTCAACGCCGAGGACTTCTACTCGGGTCCCAAGCGCCGGCAGAAGGCCGAGGAGGCGCGGCAGTTGCTCGAGAAGGAGGTCGAGAGTGCGGGCATCCAGGTGTGGAACGTGATGGTGCGTCACTACACCTACGACTCCCGCTACCAGGAGGCGATCGAGCAACGGAAGATCCAGGACCAGACGGTCTTCAAGAATCGAGCGGAGGCCATTGCCGCGAGCCGCGAGGCGGAGAAGAACCGGGTCACGGCAGAGGGACAGGCCATCGTGGACGTCGAACGGGAGCGTGGCCGCGGCGAGGTCAAGAAGATCGAGGCCGAGGCGGACCTCTACTACCGCCAGAAGGTTGCAGATGGCGGGCTGCTCGTTGCGCTCGCCGAGGCCGAGGGAACCCGGCTCGAGAATGCGGCCCTCGAGGCCGGCGGGGCGGGCAACCTCGTGGGTCTCGAGATGGCGGAGGTCATGCGAGGCTCGGCCATCATCGTGGTCCCCACCGATGGTGCGGGGGCGGTGAATCCCCTCGACCTCGACAGCCTGCTGCAGGGGTGGTGAGATGCGCCAGAAGATCTATATGAGCCTGTTTGCAGCGGTCGCGCTCAGCGCGTGCACGCCCCATTCGACGGGCTCGACCGAAGTCGGCGTTCGGGTGGCCAAGATGGGTCTGTACGAGGCCAAGGGCGTCGTGCCTGAACCCTACCCGCCGGGCACGACCAGCTTCTTTCCGCCCGTCATCAATGACTGGTATGTCTACGACACCGCCTTGCAGAACCTCGTGATGTCCCGCGAGACGAACACGGGAGATCGCACGGGCGATGACTCCGTGCGGTTCAAGACCATCGACGGCAACGACATCTCGGTGAACGTGACGGTGGCATGGACCATCGACCCCACGAAGGTGGGCTACCTCGTGCAGTTTGTCGGAGAGGACATCGGCGCGGTTGGAGACCGTCTGGTGCGGCCGGTGTCCCGGACCATCATCCGCGACGTGCTCAATGACCTCGCCTCGGAGCAGTACTACGACGCCAACAGCCGCTTCCAGAAGGCAGAGGAAGCTGCGCGCTACCTCAACCACTACCTCAACCCGGAGGGAGTGCTGATCACGCAGGTGCTTCTTGGCGAGCACAAGTTCAACGACCGCTATGAGCAGATCATCCGGGACAAGAAGGTTGCGGAACAGGATGCCGCCCGGCTGCAGTCCGAGACCGAGGCGGCCCGCGAGCAGATGCGGCGCGAGCTGGAGGTCGCCAAGGGTGCGGTCTCGCGGTCGATCGAAGAGGCGCGCGGCGAGGCGGAGAAGCGGAAGATCTCCGCGGACGCGATCTACTTCGAGCGGCAGAAGCAGGCGGAAGCGATCCTGACGGAGCGGAAGGCTCGCGCCCGGGGTATCTCCGAAAAGGCCCGTGCACTTGCGGGTTCGGGAGGGCGCAACATGGTCAAGCTCGAGGTTGCGAAGTCGCTGCGTGGAAAGAACCTCGTCTTCGTACCAACGTCCGGCATGGACCTCCGGACCACGGACATGAACAGCCTCCTGCAGACCTACGGGGTGCTGAAGGCGACCACGCCATCCAAGGACTGATCGCGTCGCCAACCGCGTGGGTCAGCGGTCGTATCCGAGCTCGCCCAGTGCT
>JAYYRS010000441.1:0-2723 GCA_036126975.1 Myxococcota bacterium | reverse complement strand
GTCAACGAACAGGTTGGCGGTCCGGCTCCTCTGCCCGATGCGCTTGGGAGGGACCTCGGGCTGGCAACCAACGCCGGACCGCTCGGCGCCGGAATCAGCTACCGGACGCGCACCGACGGTGCAGGCTGGTGGACCTTGTCGAGTTCGCTTGGAATCGCCTTCGATGAGCAGCTGGCTCTTGGTGCCCGCGCAGCGTGGCAGCTCCCAGGGTCCGGCCATGACAACCAGGTCCTCTGGGACCTCGGCGCGACCCTTCGTCCAACCCACTGGCTTGGTGTGGCAGGCGTGGTGCAGAACCTCGGCACTTCCCGGCCGGAACTCGGCCTGCGGCGCCGGTACGGACCTGGAATCGTGCTGCGGCCGTTCGGAGACCGTCTGATGGCGGGCATCGACGCCCTGTGGGAGGAGACCGAGGCGGATCCGGAGCGGGTCCTCTCGGCCAATCTTCGCGCCGAGGTCATCGAGGGGCTGCTGCTCCGCGCCAGCGGCAACGAGCAGGGAGAAGTCGGCCTCGGGGTCGAGCTGATGTTCGGCCGAGTGGGTGCTGGCGGCTTCGCCCGCTCGGGTCTGACCGGGTCGGGGCCGACGGTCGCCTCCGGCTACCTCGCATCCACCAACCGCGAGCGGCACGTCTTCCAGTTCGCACCCCGTGCCGCCGCCTTCCGCCTCGACGGCCCGTATGCCTACCAGCCCGTCGGCGGACTGTTCCGCGCGCGCCCCGGCGAGTCGTACATCGGATTGCTGGAGCGCCTTCGCACGGCTGCGAACGATCCGGCACTGCGTGCCGTCGTTCTCGAGCTCGACCGGACGCCTTTCTCTCTCGCACAGATCGAGGAGCTGCGGGCCACGCTTCAGCTCGCCAGGGATGAGGAGAAGACGGTGGTGGTGTACCTGCACCGGTCGGCGTCCAACGCCGCCTACATGCTCGCGAGCGCCGGCGACCATGTGTGGATGCACCCCGCGGCCGAGCTCGACATCGTCGGCCTTTCAGCAGAGATGCTGTATTTCGCAGGCGCGCTCGACCTCCTGGGCGTAGACGCGACCTTCGCGCGCCGGTCTGAATACAAGTCCGGACCGGAGCCCCTGACACGGACCGGGTCCTCTCCGCCTGCCCAGGAACAGCTGAATGCGCTGCTCGACGACCTCTCTGGGACGTGGCTCTCGGCGCTCGCCGAAGCGCGGGGGCGGGACGTCGAGGACATGCGGGCCCTCGTGGACGACGCGCCCTACACCGCACGGCGCGCCGAGGAACTCTCGCTGGTCGACGCCCTCGTCTACCCGGACGAACTCGAGGAACACATCGAGGACCTGATCTCGCCACGGATCGCGGTCGATGACGACTACCGCGCGCGGACCGACACGGAGGGCTGGGCCGCCCGCCGCGAACTCGCCGTGGTGTACGTGACGGGAACGATTGTGAGCGGACGTTCGGCATCACCGGGATTTTTCGGTGGTGGATTCACGGCGGGCTCCGAGACCATCGTCCAGCAGCTCGATGCCGCCCGAAAGGACCCAGCGGTCAAGGCCGTGGTGCTCCGGGTTGACTCCCCCGGGGGGAGTTCGTTCGCGTCCGAGGAGATCTGGCGAGCGGTGGACCGGGTCCAACAGCGGGGCAAACCCGTCGTGGTGAGCATGGGCGGCACCGCTGCTTCCGGGGGCTACTACGTGAGTGCCGGCGCAGACGCGATCTATGCTGAACCCACGACCGTTACGGGCAGCATCGGCGTCTACGCCGGACCCGTCATCGATGCATCGGAACTGCTGGACCGCGTCGGAGTGGAGACCGAGCTGTACACGCGGGGGCGGAACGCGGCGATGTTCAGCTTCAGCAAGCCCATGGACGACCACGAGTTCGCGGCCCTCGACCGGATGGTCGACGCGACCTACGCGATGTTCAAGGAACGCGTCGCTGATGGGCGGGGCATGAGCGCGCAGGAGGTCGAGTCCGTCGCCCGCGGACGGGTCTGGTCCGGGACCGATGCACTCGACGTAGGGCTCGTCGATGCCCTGGGCGGCTTCCACGATGCCGTTGCGCGCGCGCGCGCCGAGGCGGGGATCCCGGCAGGCGCACCGGTGCGCCTGGTGACCTACACGAACCGGCCGGGGCCCGGCGGTGAGGCCATCGAGCGAAGCGTGAAGCAGCTCGCCGGACTCCTCCAGCTCCCCGAGGCCGCCCCCCCACCGCTCCCCAGGGAGCTCCAGCGCCTGTGGATGCATAGAGCATTCGGCGATGAGCGGGTCCTCGCGATGCTTCCCTACGAGCTGGAGGTCGAGTGAATCCCCCGACCACCGAGCGCCGTCGAAGCGTCCTCGTCGTCGACGACGAGCGCGCCGTGCGCGCCGCCCTCCGGGTCAACCTGACCAAGGAAGGCTACGACGTCCTGCTTGCGGCTACCGGCGAAGAGGCACTCGCGGCGCTCGATACCGACACGCCAGATGCCGTCATCACGGATGTGCGGATGCCCGGCATGGACGGCCTCGCGCTGCTCGACCAGATCCAGTCCCGAAGCCCGGGCCTGCCCGTGGTCGTCATGACCGGCCACGGCTCCGTGGAGAATGCCGTCCGTGCAATGCAGGCGGGCGCGGCGAACTACATCATCAAGCCGGTGTCCCGGGGCGAGATCCTCATGCTTCTCGAGCGGGCCCTCCGCAGTCGCGCCCTCGAGCAGGAGGTCGTCACGCTCCGGGCGAGACTGGCGGAAGAGCAGGGCCGCAACAACGGA
>JAYYRS010000440.1:0-2809 GCA_036126975.1 Myxococcota bacterium | reverse complement strand
TGGTGGCGCTCACCGACCCGGACAAGAAGGCGCGGGGCGGAATGACCGCCTTCATCGTGGAGAAGGACTGGGACGGCGTCATCGTCGGCAAGAAGGAACAGAACATGGGGCAGCGGGCCTCCGACACCCGCGCCATCACCTTTGAAGACGTCGCGGTGCCGGAGGAGAACGTCGTGGGCAGGGTCGGGGACGGCTGGAAGCTCGCCATGGCTGCGTTCGACCACACCCGCCCCAGCGTGGCCTGTGCAGCGGTGGGGGTTGCGCGCGCCGCGTACGAGCACGCCGCCCGGTACGCCATGGAGCGTCGAACGTTCGGCAAGCCCATCGCTGCGCACCAGTCCGTGGCGTTCATGATCGCCGACATGGCGATGAACATCGACGCGGGGCGTCTGATGTGCTGGCGGTCAGCGGCGCTGAAGGACGCCGGCAAGCGGAACACGATGGAAGCGTCGATGGCCAAGGCCTTCTGCGCCGACATGGCCATGAAGGTCTGCACCGACGCCGTCCAGGTATTCGGTGGCTACGGGTTCAACCGCGAGTACCCCGTCGAGAAGCTCATGCGGGACGCCAAGATCTTCCAGATCTACGAGGGCACGAGCCAGATCCAGCGGCTCATCATCTCGCGGGAGCTGTTCGTTCGGGGCCAGTAGCGTGGTGACGGCTCGAGGCACGGAGACGCGATGAAGGTGCTGGTCACCGGAGGCACCGGATTCATCGGGGCCAACGTCGTACGGCATCTGCTCGCGCGGGGAGACGAGGTGGTGTGCCTCGTCCGGAAGCAGCGGATGTCGCTCGCGGGCCTCGACGTGACCCTCGTCCAGGCGCCGCTCGTCGAGACTCGCGAAGGCATCGACACCCTTGCTCGGGCCATGGACGGATGCGAGGGGGTGTACCACGTAGCGGGCATCTTCGACCCGAGCCCTGGGGGCACCGATCGCATGCGGCAGGTGCACGTGTACGGCACCCGCGCTCTCCTGCGGGCCATGGAAAAGGCCGGTGCGCGCCGCATGGTGCTCTGCAGCAGCAGCATCACCGTTGGGTTCGGCCCGCGAGATGCGCCGGGAGATGAGGACACGCCGCTCGATGCGGACGCGATCTACGGCCGGGGAAATGCGCTGCGGGCGTACCACGACACAAAGCTCCAGGCAGAGCAGCTCGCCCTCGGGTGGCAGAGCCTGGAAGTCGTGGGCGTGAATCCGGACTTCATCCTGGGAGCCTGGGACGTGAAGCCGACCAGCGGGCAGCTCGTGCTGACCATGGCGAAACGCTTCGTCCCCGTCTACCCGCAGGGGGGGAAGTGTTTCCAGGATGCCGACGACTGTGCGCTCGGGCACCTCTACGCGATGGACCGGGGGAGACCGGGGCGCCGCTATCTGCTGGGCAACGAAAACCTCTCATATCGGGCATTCATGGAGATCGTTGCCGATGTCGTCGGCCAGCGCCCGCCCGTGCTGCCCCTTCCCACGGTCGCGACCGCGCTCGCAGGGCGGGTCGGGGCGCGACTGCAGCGAATCGATGCCCACCGGTTTGCGGGTCTGGACCCCAACGTCCTGCGCAGCATGCAGCAGGCCCGCTACCGAACGGCCGCGAGGGCATTCGACGAGCTTGGTGTCCCGCGGACGCCCATCCGCGACGCAGTACAGAAGGCATGGGACTGGTTCCAGGCCCACGACTACGCATGACCCGCGCAAGCCTCCTCATCGCCTTTGGGGTCGGGTGTCGCGCGGAGACCCTCGGGGTCGAGGTGCCCAGGGGTGGGCCGGATGCCATTTCGGTCGAAGACCTGCAACGCGATGCACGCGCGCTCCTGGGGCCGGACGGTGTGCGCCGACCGGGCACCCCCGGGCACCGAGCGGTGACCGGCCACTTCGCGCAGCGTCTCCAGCAGATGCGCATGCTGCCCGGATTCGGCCGGGAATGGCAGACACCGCTGGAGGACGACGGACTGCTCGTTTGCGGCATGAAGGATGGAAGCACGGAGATGGGCGTCGTGGTGCTCGCCCGGGATCCGGGGGACGGAGCCGCCCGTGGTCCCGTCGACCTCGCTGGCCTGGTGTCGCTCGCCAAGGCCTACGACACCCCGGCTCGCCCTGCCGCCACGCTCGTCATCTGCGGACAGTTCTCGGGCGACAGGCCGCCCACGCTCGGCGGCCGTCCTCCAGTGCCGGCGTCGCAGCGCAGCGGGGCCGTGGTGGTCGTGGCCGGCCTTGGCGGGGGCGTGGGACCGCCCTCTCCCGGGCCCGAACTCGGTTCCGGGGGGGAGACGGTTCAATGGCCCGGTGGCGCGGGGCCCGCCGCAGCGACCCTGGACGCGGTCGACTATCGCGTCGTCGCAAGCGACCTGGAAGCGCTGTACCGGGAGATCGAGGCCCGGATGCGCTGAGCGGATTGCTCAGCGACGCTTCTCGACCGGTACCGGTGGCGCGGGGTCACCGGCCGCCGAGCGGGCCCGCTCCTCGAGGGCCGCCACCTCGCTCTGCAGGCGTGCATTCTGCGTCTCAAGCTGCCCCATGAGCGCGCGCATCTTCTCGATCTCGGCTTCCGGTGTGCTCCGGCCGTCGGCGACCTGGCGGCGTGACTCATCCACGAGGCTCGTCAGCGCGTGTGCGGTCTCCTCGATCGCTGCGGCCTGGGATGCGATGTCGGCCACGGCAGCGACTTCCTCGGCGGCGGAACTTCCCGTGGTAGCCGGGCCGGGGGTGCCCACGTTGCAGGCGAGGAGCAGGGGGAGCAGGAGAGCCGTCATGGGTGGATCCTATCCAGGCGCACGGCGCGGGGCCCATCACGCGGATAGGACAACCCATGCGCA
>JAYYRS010000439.1:0-4878 GCA_036126975.1 Myxococcota bacterium | reverse complement strand
GGGCGCAACCGCCACTCCCGCGGTCACGGGCGCTTCGCCGAGGTCGGCAACCTGCTCGCCATCCAGCGATACCGTGAAACGGACGCGCGCACCCTCCGGCGCGCCCTCCACCGTCGCGGTGGCACGGACCTGTCCGTCTTGCACGGGGAGGGACACCGTCTCGACATGCGCGCCCGGGCGGAGCTCGAGGCGTGGCGCGACCTGCAGATCGGCACGGTCCGTCCGCCAGCCGCCACCGCTGGCCAGCCCGCCTCCCGTCAGCAGCGGCGGCGTCCCAGCTGGCGGCGGCATGATGGAAAGCGAGAAGACATTCTCGCCCGCACGAAGATGGGGGCCCACCTGTAGCGTCACCGGAGCGAGACCGCCGGTGGCGGGCGGAAGCGCGACCCCGTTCACCGTGGCCCGGACATCCCACCACGCGCCCTCGAGCACGAGCTTGGACCCGACACCAAGCCGGTCTTCCGGGAGCTCGACGCGTCCGGAGAGCTGCATCCCTGGCGAGCCGGCCGCGCCGGTCTGCCATGGACGCACGTCAAACGCCGCGGAGAGATCCAGTGTGGCCCGACTCGTCGGGTCCATCGCCGGGGTCCCGCTGCACCCAGCCAGCACGGACGCGACAACGGCGGCACGCCAGGGCCTGCTATGATCGGCGACAGAGCGCACGACACCTTCCTATGCAGAGCAGGTCGCGCCCTGGTGGAGCAGCGCGTGACGGACCGCCACGAGGGTAGCAGGGCGAGAGCCAGACGGTGGCAAGCATGGCTGCCATGGCTCGGCGTGGTGCTGTTCTCCCTGTACGCCGGATCGAACTTCTGGACGACCCGGGACGCCGCATTCGCAGGCAAGCTCTCGAGCGACAACGTGGTCTCCATGTGGTTCTACGACGTCGCGAGCCGTTCCCTCGCGCAGGGGACCTGGCCAGAGATCCTGTCCGACTTCAACCATCCCCGCCCATGGCCGCGCATCAAGGAATTCCCGGCCTTGATGGATGCGGTGCTGGCCGCTCCGGTCGGGTGGTTGCTCGACTACCCCCACCAGTGGAACGCAACACTCGGACTCGCCGTCCTGGTGAACGGGATCGGCACCGCCCTTCTCGCCCGTGGTGCGGGCGCAAGGGGGGTCGGGCTGGTGGTCGCGGGGTGTCTCGGCGCGCTCTGCCGACCGGTCTGGAAGGACTTCGTCATGGCACGCATGAATGCCGTATGGATCGGTATTCCCGCCGCATCACTTGGCCTCGCACTGCTCGCCTTGCGCATGGAGAACCCGGGACTCCGCGGTGCACTTCGCCGGCTGCCGCTCGCCATCGGAGCCGGCTTGCTGGGCGCGCTCGCGGCGACCGTCTACCCCCCCTACCTGCTCCTGTTCGGGCCTGCGGCGGTCCTGCTCGGCGTGGCTCCGCTCATCCAGAGTCGTGGCTGGGCACTGCTGCCGCTGCTTGGTGCCCTGGGCATCGGCGTGGCTGTGGCGTTTCCTGAGCTGTCGGGCATTCTCGACAGCCGGCAGGGAGAGCTCGCTCGGCAGGGGTGCCCGGACCTCTACGGCGCGCTGATGGCCGACGCATTGTGGAACACGACGCCGAGCACCCGGCAGGGGCTCAGCCTCCCCGGTGCCGCAGCCTACGGGTGGGTGCTCGCCCCGCTCGTACTCCTGCATCGGCGGAGAGGGGCTGGGCTCCTGCTGCTGGCCGGGACGGCCCTCTGGGCCATCCTGAGCCTCGGACCGTGCGCCGCTGCGCGACCTGGCGTGCCACTCCACCCCCAGTCCTGGCCGCTGCTCGGCGCGATGCTGCCGCCCATGTGGAAGGCCAGCGCACACCTGCATGATTTCGGACGCTTCGCTGCGGTGGCGGTCCTGCAGGCCGCCGTGCTGGGCGGGCTCGGGCTCGAGGCGCTCGGAGGCCGCCATGGCTGGGTGCGCAGGATCGCGGCACTCGGTATCGGGGCGGCGGTCGTGGGCCAGGTCCAGTACTACGTTCTCTCGGAGGGAATGGACCCCACGAAGTGGCACGCCATCTCGGAACCGGTGACCACGGCGGATCTCCGTGCGCACGGGGAGGATGCCTTCCCCGCGGTGGAGCTTCCCTTCGACCGCCGCATGCAGTTCATCTCGTCCATCTACCTGCCGGGCCCTCGCCTGAATCCCCTGCGTCCCGGGGACCACCCACCGTTGCGGCAGCCGTTCATCGAATGGCTGATGGCGCTCGGCAAGGGCGACACGAGCCAGCCGACGCCCACCCCCGGGCAGGCGCTGGCCAGCGGATTCCGACGCGTCTACCTCGACCCGAGCCGGTGCAACCGCGGCGGCGTCAAGCGACAGGCCTGCGGAGCGGACGTCCGCGCAGCGCTCATCTCTGTGCTTGGCCCGCCCAAGACACTCGACCAGGGTGTGATGGTGTGGGAGATCCAGCGCTGATGCGGCAGACGGCGGACCGGTGCAGCCGGACCCGGTCTCAGCCCTGCTGTGCCCGACCCGCCCGCATGGCGAGGTAGGCGCGCAACGGGCTGTCCTCTGGAGCCTCCGCCAGCGCCAGTGCGCGCGCCAAACCGGCGTCCAGGGCCTCGAACCACCCATCCTGCGTGGGGAACAGGTTGGCCCGGCCGATGCGCGCCGCCGCGCCCGACCGCTCGAGGACCCCCATGGCATCTGGGCGCATGCCGACGAGCACCAGATGGCGTCCCTGCTCCGCGAGTCCTTCGGCGATGGCCGCCAACGCCGTCGCCGTGGTGAGATCCATGCCTTGCGCCCGCTTCAGACGGACCACCAGCGCCCCCACACCATCGCCCGCCATGGCACCCAGCGCATCACGAAGTTCGCCGGCTGCGCCGAAGAACAGTGGACCCTCTACGTGCACCACGCGCACGCACGTCGCTGGGGATGCCCCCTCCGTGGCCACCTCGCGGAGCCGACCGCTCGTGTCGACCCGCAGCTCTCGGACCACCAGGAGGCGTGCCCGCCGCAGGAAGAGGACGATGCTGATCGACACCCCGAGATAGATGGCATGGTCGAGTCGCAGCGCCCAGGTGCCAGCCAGTGTTCCGAGAAACGCGAGCGCGTCCGCGCGCCCGGCCCGGAACGTCTGGCGGATCCGGGAGACGTTGACGAGCCGATGCGCCACCACCAGCAGCAGACCCGCCAGCGCCGCGATGGGGACCCGCTCGATGAGCGGGCCACCCAGCAGCAGCCCTGCGGCCACGAACACGCCACACAGCACCCCGCTCCACCGGGTCTGCGCCCCCGCAGAGTGGTTCAGTGCCGAGCGGGCGAGGCTGCCCGACACCGGGTAGCCCCCCGTGAATGCGGCCGCGATGTTGCTGAGACCCTGCCCGGCAAACTCCACGGAGAGGTCGAGCCGGTCTCCTGTCCGGTCTGCGATGGAGCGGGCGAGGCTGCTGCTCTCGACAAGCGAAAGCACCGTGGCCGCAAGTGCAACCATGAGAAGACGGGGTTCGAGTATGGCCGGCGCGGTCAGGGGAGGCAGGCTCGCCGGGACCGGTGAGAGGTCACCCACGACCGCGAGCCGGTCAGACAATCCCAGCCCCACGCAGGCAGCGGTCGCCACCACGAGGGCGATCAGTTCTCCCGGCACCCTCTGCCCGAGGCGCCGCAGGGCGACCACCAGAGATGCCGTTGACACCGCGACCGCGACCGCTGTCGGATTCACACCGTGAAGGCCAGCCAGCCACCCCGCGACCTGCGTGACCACGTCTCCGTGCGCACCCGTCGTCCCGGTCAGGTTGGGGAGCTGCCCGATTCCGATGAGCACGCCCGCCCCCGTGATGTAGCCGAGCACCACGGAGCTCGAGATGTAGTCGACCACGGTGCCCAGCCGGAGGAGCCCTGCACCGAGCTGCATCAGCCCGACCATCATCGCCATGCTGAGCGCAACCTCCGCTGGCGCCGCGCCGAGGTCCTGCGCGAGCGCACCGACAGCGCCGCCAACGAGAAGACTGACAGCGTTCGTGGGACCCGAAACGACATGGCGCGACGAACGAAAGAGGCTGCCGATGATCGTCGGAACCACGGAGGCATACAGGCCCATGACAGGCGGCAGACCTGCGATCATCGCGTACGCCACCCCCTGGGGGATTGCGAGGAACGTGGTCGCCAGCGCTGCAAGGGCATCCCTGCCAAGCGCGGAGGCTCGAGCGGGGCGCGATGAAAGGAACGGGAGGAAGCGCTTCACACGTGCGACCGTAGCAAGGGGCGTCTCCTCGAGGGTGCCGCCCGCGACCCCCGCCTTCCGTGCATGTACCCTCACCCCGCAGTGGATCCGGCTACATCTGGACCAGCACATTCCGCACCGACGCTCGCGCAACCCGAGGCTTCCTTGAACTACGGCTTCGTGATCGACAACCGCCGTTGCATCGGATGCCACGCCTGCTCGACCGCCTGCAAGAGCGAGAACCAGGTACCGCTCGGCGTGAACCGGACCTGGGTGAAGTACACGGAGACCGGCCGCTATCCCGACACCCGCCGCCACTTCCAGGTGAGCCGGTGCAATCACTGCGACAACCCGCCCTGTACCCGCATCTGCCCGGTCACGGCGATGTACCAGCGCGACGACGGCATCGTGGAATTCGATGGAGACCAGTGCATCGGCTGCAAGGCATGCATGCAGGCCTGTCCCTACGACGCCATCTACATCGATCCGGACTCGGGCACGGCTGCGAAATGCCACTTCTGCGCGCATCGGGTGGAGAGCGGCATGGAACCCGCGTGCGTGGTGGTCTGCCCATCGCACGCGATCATCGCAGGCGACATGGACGACCCGGACAGCGAGATCTCCCGCACCCTCGCCCGCAACGCCACGACCGTGCGGAAACCTGAGCAGGGGACGGCACCCAAGCTCCATTACATCGACGGGCATGCCGCCTCGCT
>JAYYRS010000438.1:0-2824 GCA_036126975.1 Myxococcota bacterium | reverse complement strand
ATGAGCGGGGTCGGAGTCCGTGCACCCGTGAACTTGAAGTCCTCCGCGTAGGTCGTCTGCTGGGTGCGCTCGACACACCACCAGGCAGGCCCGCTCGGCAGGGTGTAGCCGTGGCTCCATCGTTCGCCGGGTGGCAGGGCGAGACCGCTCGCCTGTTCCGTCTGGTAGTCGATGTCTGCGGAACCCGCGGCGGTGTCCTGGGACATCGGAGTGAAGAAGAGATGCCACCGCTCCAGTTCGATGTCGTGCGGGCTCTGGTTCTCGATGTTGAAGCTCCCGTCGAACCAGATGCGTGCCCAGTCACGATCCCAGGCTTCCGCCAGGGAGATGGCGGTGGTTGGCTGTGGGCATGTGGGGGCGGCAGACCCGCCCGTATCTGCGTCCCAGACCGGCCCCGTGTCCGACGGCGTCCACGCGGCACCCGGTGGCCCGGTATCGAGCGCCTTGTCCTCGGTGAACAGGGCGCAGCCGCCGAGCAGCACCAGGAAGGGCAGCGGCAGGTGGGGTGTCGGCATGCAGACCTCTGGACGGAAACGTAGCGCAGGCTGCCGGCAGCGGCAGGACGCGGCACGATCTACACGTGACGCATGGCCGGGTGACCCGATACGAACGCGGCACCGGGCCGGGAGCACCATGCGGGTCGTCATCACCGAGAAGCCAAGCGTGGCGAGGGATCTCGCAAAGGTTCTTGGGGTGCGGGGCCGGTCCAGGGGGTTCCTGGAGGGGGAGGGGATCCGGATCACGTGGTGCTTCGGTCACATGGCGGAACTTGTCGACCCGGCGTCCTACGACCCGGCGTGGCGGCGCTGGGAGCCTGACTTGCTGCCGATCCTGCCAGAGCGGTTCCGGATCCAGATCCGGGACGGTGCGAAGGACCAGTTCGGCGTCATGAAGCGTCTGCTCCAGGACAGGAGCACCACGGAGGTCGTGAACGCCTGCGATGCCGGCAGGGAGGGCGAGCTGATCTTCCGGTATGTCGTGCAGCTTGCGGGTTGCCAGGCTCCAGTGCGGCGGCTCTGGGTCTCTTCCATGACCGACCAGGCGCTCCGAGACGCATGGGCCGGGCTCGAGGATGGGTCCCGGTACGACACGCTGGCGGATGCCGCCCGGTGCCGGGCGGAAGCGGACTGGTTGATCGGGCTCAACGCAACCCGCGCGATGACCTGCCTCGCGCGGAAGGGCGGAGGGGGGCAGCTGCTCAGCGTCGGGCGGGTGCAGACGCCCACCCTTGCGATGATCGTGCGCCGTGATGCGGCGATCGCCTCCTTCGAGCCCGAGGCCTACTGGCAGGTGCGGGCCCGATTCGCGGTGGAGGGGGACGATGCCGCAGGCAAGACGGCAGCGCAGTTCGAGGCGACCTGGTTCCAGCTGGGTGGATTGGACGGCGCGGCGTCGGACAAGGGCAGCGATGACGATGTGGACAAGGCCGGCGATGGGCCGTCACCCGTGACGCGCCTCCCCACGGCGGAGGCGGCTGCGGCGGTGGCCCATGCTGCCGATGGCCGGCCGGGTGTCGTCACATCGGCCGAGTTCAAGCGGAAGGTGGAGCGGCCGCCCCTTCTCTACGACCTGACAAGCCTCCAGCGGAGAGCCAATCAGCGCCACGGATTCAGCGCTGACCGGACCCTGCAGGTTGCCCAGGCGCTCTACGAAAAGCACAAGCTGCTCACCTACCCGCGGACCGACGCCCGGCACCTCACGCCGGACCAGGTGCCGGGACTCCGCTCGGTGGTGGAAGCCGTCGGTGACGTCGGCCCGTATGCTGCGTTCGCAGCCGCGATCCTCGAGGCCGGGCCCATCCGGCCGGGACGGCGCGTGGTGGATGCCGGCGAGGTCGGTGACCATCACGCCATCATCCCCACGACAAATCGGGCCACCCGTGCGCGGCTCTCTCCGGACGAGAAGCGTCTGTATGACCTGGTCGCTCGCCGGTTCCTGGCTGCGCTGTCCCGCGATGCGCAGTTCGACACCGCCCGCCTGGTGGTGGCCGTGCAGCCTGCCGCCTCCGCTGGGCTTCCGCAGGGTGTCCGTGCTCCCTTGATGTGGCGTGCCCAGGCGCGAATCTGTGTCGACGCCGGCTGGCAGGCCGTTGATCCACCCCGCCGGAAGAAGGAGCGGTTGCTGCCCGAACTCGCCGCGGGGGATGCCACCTTGGCAGAGCAGACGACGGTGAAGGCGGGACAGACCCGCCCGCCGAGTCATCACACCGACGCAAGCATCCTGAAGGCGATGGAGACTGCGGGCAGGGAGCTGGATGATGCAGCGCTGAAGCGCGCGATGCGGCAGTCGGGCCTGGGAACCCCGGCGACCCGGGCTGCCATCCTGAACACCCTGCTCCAGCGGCAGTACATCGTCCGGGAGGGCAAGCAGCTGCGCGCCACCGAGCGAGGCAAGGCACTGGTCCTCGCGGTTCCCGTCGAGGAACTCAAGAGCGCAGCGCTGACGGGACGCTGGGAAGCCCGCCTCGCACGCATTGCAGAGGGCGTGGAGGAACGGCGGGCGTTCATGGCGGATGTGAAGGTTCGGACCCATGAGGTCGTGTCCGCCATCCTCGCCGCCGCGCCGCCCCCGCCGGAGACCATCGAGGACGACCGGCCGAGTGTGGGAGCCTGCCCCGTCTGCGGAAGCCCCGTCCGGGAGGGACGGGGCGCCTGGTCGTGCGAGAAGGGCCGGGCCTGCAGTTTCGTGATCTTCAAGACATTCGCCCGGCGAAAGATCTCGAAGCGCAGTGCGATGCAGTTGCTGAAGGATGGGCGGACCCCGGTACTCAAGAACTTCAGGTCGAAGAAGGGCAAGGTGTTCGAAGCTGCGCTGAAGCTCGATG
>JAYYRS010000437.1:0-3144 GCA_036126975.1 Myxococcota bacterium | reverse complement strand
GAAGAGCAAGCGCGCGGGGCGGCGGGAGGGCGCCCGGGCGCGGCGCCCGGGCTGATCAGAACGCCTGGCTGAGTCGGAAATAGATCTGGAGCGGCTGCTGCGGGTCGTCGAGGCGCTCGGCTGACAGCCACAATGGGCTTGCAAGCCATACGCCCAGCGATGTGGGGCGGGCGCCGAGTACATCGGCCGTTGCCAGGAGGCCGCCTGAGCCACCCAGGGCGGTATGCCAGCAGGTCGCGCCGTCGGGACCGCACTCGGCGGCGACGGCGCGCAGCGTGCCGGTTTCAAGCCCGACGTGGAACTGGATGTCGGAAAGCCACATCAGAGGCATCGGAACCGACCCGTGGCGGAGGGCCTGCCAGCGGAGCTCCGCGCCCCCCGTTGCGCGGGCGGTTCCCACCGAAACATCAGGCCGGAGCCCCTGCACGTTTCCGCTGCCGCCCAGCTGCAGCAACCGGTGGGCCACGTCTCCTTGTGCGACTGCAGCACCGGCGCGGGATGCGAGCGCCATGCGCCCGCCGATCGGCACCACGAGCACGCCTCCGGCAGCCATGCGGCTCCACGCGCTCTGCCCGGGAACGACGCCGCCGCTTCCCCCGAGGAACAGCCGGTGACCGCGCCGAGGGAACAGGCGGTCCACGCGGGTGTCCCATGCGAGGCCAGCGTACCCATCGAGGCTGATGGCGCGGTCCGCGACGGGGCGGAAGTCGGGGTCAAGCAGGCTCGGGCCTGCACCGAAGCTGAAACGAAAAGGCCGGTTCCGCCGGTCCTGCAGTGGTCCCAGGTATCGGACGGCGCCGAGCGTCCCTCCGATGACGTCCTCGGGCCCGGTGTCGATGGAGGCGTCAAGCCGCCAGCGCGTTGAATACTGACGCCGCAGGGAGACCCACGCCGCCGCACTCAACCCGCCTCCTCGAACATTGACCTCGTAGGGAAAGAACGCAGCCGTCACGGTGACCGGTCGGGGCCACCGGTCGTCGTCGCGTTGTGGCTGATGGACGGAACCCACAGGGTCTACGGCGACGCGCTCGGGATGTGCAGCAACAGGCTGACGGAAGGTGCCAGGCCCCGCGGGCGCATCCCAGACAAAGCGTTGGCCGTCCACGTCAAGTGTGATCGGCTCAGCGACATCCGCGCCCGGTCCCGTCCGGGTCACCTCGACCACGGCGCCTTCGCCATCCCCTTCTGACACTGACACCGAGAGGAGCTGGGGTTCCGGCCAGGGCCGCCAGGTCGACACCAGCCCGGGCGGGACGCCGGCGCGCGCGAGCGCGTCGTCGAGGCTCGCGCCCGCTGTGAGGCCACCTGCGACGCGGAGCGATGTACCCGCACCGAACAGGGCGTCCATCCGCCGGACGAGGGCGAGAGCTGGTGTGGTCCGGTCCAGCACTTCACCCAGGTCATCGGGAACGCGGTCCGGCGGCCAGACCTCGCCGAAGGCGTCTTCATAGAAGGGAAGTCGTCCGTCGTACAGCAGGCTGTCGACCTCCGGGATCCATGACGCCCATCCCAGCCGTTCCCGGAGGTCGCTGTCGGGTTCCCGGTCAGCGGCGAGCGCTGCGGCAGCGATGGCACGTGCCCCGGGGTCGGGCACATCGAGCGCCGCCTCGATGATTCCTCGCTGCAGGGCGGGGATGTGAAACTGCCACAGGCCCGCGGTGAGCCGGAGTGCCCGGTCGGAGACGAACAGGACGCCGGGACCCGGACGAACCAGCCGCCGCCGGAGTGGCGCTTCGACAACCACCAGCTCCGGCGGTGTCGCGAGACCCCATGCTGCCTGGGCGATGGCTTCGAGCCGCACATTCCGGGCCGGCCGTGCCGGGCCATGGTCCACAAGCAGCACGGGCGCCCCGTGGACCTCGAGTTCGACGATGCGTGCCTTGGGAACCACGGCGAGCGCGAGACGTTCAGCAGGGCCGGCCCACTCCAGCGTGCCTTCTCCCACGACGCCGTTCAGTACACCCGTCATACCGGAGGGCAGCCGTATCCGGACGGCCCAGTCGACCGTCGCAGGAGCACCCCGTGCGACCGGTTGTGGGTGCCAGAGCCCGTTCGCAAAGAGCCCATGTCCAGGCACCATCCCGGTCGCGCCATAGCGGCGGGGCAGAAGCGCGATGAAGGAATAGCGACCGGGGTGTGTCTCCCGGATGTCGATCCAGCCGAGCTCGGTTGCAAAGGGGAATGTGCGTCGAAGCAGCACATCGTCCTGGGGTACCGGGAGCCGGGACAGCGCGTCGACGAGTCGGAGCCCGTCCGCGTCCGTTGCGACGATCTCTCCCACGATGGATTGGAGGTCCGCCCGGACCTCTGCCTCCAGAACGAGGGATGCAGCCCTTGCCGGAGCCAACGCGCTCCAGAGCACAGCGAGAAGCACCGTCGTCACGCGACGCAGGGCGCGCGTGCCGCGGTCGACCGCGCACGGGCGTTCAGTACGCGTAGCCGACCGCGGTGTTGACCATCGGAAGGGCGTTCGGGGCCCAGGCGCCGGCCATCTGGATCTGGAACGGGCCACTGAGGATGCGGTACCCCACATGGATGGCAGCCGGTGTGTATCCATCCGCATAGCTTTCGCTGTTGCGGAACCCGGATACCGGGCGCACGCCAAGCGTCCTCTGCTCCGTGGTCGACAGCATCGGGCGTGCGTTGATCACGTACATGCCGCCGCCGACGTAGGGGGAGAAGCTGGCTTCGTGGAGCCCAGCCTTCCGTCCGAACGGCACGGTGTACCCGATGCTTCCGCTGAAGTCGACGACGCCGAGCTCGAGCTCGTCGTTCCCGACGTAGCCGCTGTAGCCGACCTGCACGACGATATCGGGCCACTCACGGTAGCCCTCCACGAGACCCCAGCGGCCGTATCCACCGACCACCGTCTGCCTGCTGAATCCCACGTAGGAGAAACGGCCGCCGAGTTCAATGCCCAGGGGGAGTCCCTTGCGTACGCCCACGCCGGGGAGCCACATCGCGCGCGATGCATCGCCATCAACCTGTACGCGCTGCCAGGGGGCCGGGTTGGAATCGCTCCCCGTGTCGGCATCCAGGAATGCAACGGAGTTCACCAGCTGGATGTCGAACCCATGGAGGCCGGACGTCTCCGCCGCGCCCATCGCCGGGTTGCCGACCGCGACGCCGAGCTGGCGCACCACG
>JAYYRS010000436.1:0-8283 GCA_036126975.1 Myxococcota bacterium | reverse complement strand
CGCCCGTGCCGCCGCCCGTGCCGCCGCCCGTGCCGCCGCTCGTGCCGCCGCCCGTGCCTCCGCCCGTGCCTCCGCCCGTGCCGCCGCTCGTGCCGCCGCCCGTGCCGCCGCTCGTGCCGCCATCATCCCCTGTCACGCAGTCTTCATCGACCGTGCCGTCGCAGTCCTCATCGCCGCCAGCACAGTCGTCAAGCGCGACATCCGGATTGGCGGACGCGTCGTTGTCATTGCAGTCCGTGCCGCCCCAGGGCTCCGCCTGGTGACCATCGCCGTCCGCATCGTAGTCGTCCGCCCCGTCGCAGTCCGAGTCGACCCCGTCGTACCAGACCTCTCCCCCGCCGGGGCTGATGCTCGCGTCCGTGTCGTCGCAGTCGGTCCCGCCGTGGGCATCGCTGTCCACGCCGTCGCCGTCGCAGTCGAAGTCCGAGCCACCATCGCAATTCGAGTCGATCCCGTCATAGCAGACATCAACGGCTCCAGGATACACGCTCGCGTCCGTGTCATCGCAGTCATCGGACAGGTAGACTCCGTCGCCATCCTCGTCGGAATCATCGACGCCGTCACAGTTCTGATCGATGCCGTCGCCCGGGATGTCGGTCGCGAACGGCGTGACCGAATCATCCGTATCGTCGCAGTCGTCGCCCCCGAACAGGTCGCTGTCGTACCCGTCCCGGTCCGCATCGTAGTCCGAGCCCCCGTCGCAATCCTGGTCGACGCCGTCGTACCAGACCTCCGCCGCGGCGATGTTGACCGTGGCGTCGGTGTCGTCACAGTCGGTACCGCCGTACCAGCTTGACTGGTAGCCATCGCCATCGAAGTCATAGTCGTCGACCCCATCGCAGTCCTGGTCGATGCCGTCGTAGGCGTACTCGATCGAACCCGGGCTGATCGACCCGTCGGTGTCGTCGCAGTCCGTACCGCCGTGGGCGTCGCTGTCGTACCCATCCCGGTCTGCGTCGTAGTCGCTCGCGCCGTCGCAATCCTGGTCCACACCGTCGTACCAGATCTCGGCCGCGGCCGGACTGATGCTGATGTCGGTGTCGTCACAGTCCGTGCCGCCGTCTTCAACGCCGTCATAGCCATCGCCATCATCGTCGAACTCCGGACTGCCATCGCAGTCCGAGTCGATGCCGTCCCCGAGGACATCGCTCGCTCCGGGGTAGATGCCGGCATCGGCGTCATCGCAGTCCGTGCCGCCGTAGGCATCTGCGTCATATCCGTCGAGGTCGCAGTCGTAGTCGCTGCCGCCATCGCAGTCCGTGTCGACGCCGTCGTAGCAGACCTCGCCCGAAGCGCCCGGGTAGGCGCTGTCGTTCAGGTCATTGCAGTCCAAACCACCGTGGAGTTCGCTGTCGTACCCATCGCCGTCGATGTCGTAATCGCTGGCGCCGTCGCAATCGGTGTCGATGCCGTCGTACCAGGTCTCCGTCGCGCCTGGACTGATCCCCGCATCGCTGTCATCGCAGTCCCCGCCGCCGAACGCCCCCCCGGAGAATCCACTGGCCGCGTACCCGTCGCCATCGGCGTCATCGTCGTTGGAGCTGTCGCAATCATCGTCGACGCCGTCGTACCAGACCTCGCTGGCACCCGGGCTGATGGCATCCTCCGCGTCGTCACAGTCCGACCCGCCGTAGCTGCTGCTGTCGTAGCCGTCGCCATCGACGTCGTAGTCGCTTGCGCCGTCACAATCCGAGTCGATGCCGTCGTACCAGGTCTCCGTCGCGTCCGGGCTCGTCGAACCATCCCCGTCGTCGCAGTCCAATCCGCCGTAGCTGCTGCTGTCGTAGCCGTCGCCATCGACGTCATAGTCGCTTGCGCCGTCACAATCCGAGTCGATGCCGTCGTACCAGGTCTCCGTCGCGTCCGGGCCCGTCGACGCGTCGCTGTCGTCGCAGTCCCCCTCCGACTCGGTGTACCCGTCGCCATCGGCGTCATCGAGCCCCAGAACGTGGAAGCGGACCACGTCCAGCCCCCAGTCATCGGTGCTCGACGGATTGGTGATGGTGACGGTGTCGATCGGGTAGTCGAAGACGTAGCCGACGAATGCACCGCCGGCCGTGTCCTCGCCGGCCGAGCTCGGCGTCAACGTGTACAGGGTGAGCGCGCCGCTGGCCGCCTCGACGGTCACGTCCCCGCTGGCGTCGAGCACCTGGAACGCGATGGCAAACTGGTCCTCCTCGAAGGTGAGGGTCGTGCTCGTACCCGAGACCTGGCCGGCCTGTGCATCCACGGGTGTCGACCCATCCACGTCGGCGACGACGTCGAGCGAGCCGTCAAACGTGACCCCGAGGTCCGCGTAGTCGGTCGTGACCGCGTCGCCGACCGTGAGGGACTCGAAGCCGACGCTCTCCTCGTCGTAGTCAAGCGAAGCAACGGCGGCGTCCCAGGCGGACTCGGTGCCATAGAGCGTGGCGGTTCCGCCATCCACCGTGCCATCGCAGTCATCGTCGATGCCGTTGCTGAGGTCCTCCACCGCGGCTGGGCTCACAGCGGGGTCGGTGTCATCGCAGTCGCCGTCGTCATCGGTGAAGCCATCGCCATCGCGGTCGGTCGCCGACGCGAAGAGCACGGAGATGCTGTCGATCCCGAACGCATCCGAGGCCGCGCCTTCGAGCACCAACGAATCCACGGACTCCGAGAAGGTCATGCCGACATACGCGCCCCCCGCCCGGTCGTTCGCGTCAAGGTCGAGCAGGCTGCCGTCCAGGAGTGTCGTCCCGTCGGCTCCGACCGTGACGTCGAACGCGCCCTCGGGATCCATCAGTCGGAAGGAGATGGCATCCACCTCGCTCGCAAACGACAGCTCCAGGCTGTTGCTGGCCGTACCACCCGACACGCGCGCTGCGACGCTCCCCACCGGAGCCGCGCCCCACACCGCATCGTTTGCAACCACTGCGCCGTCTGCCAGGAGCTCGAGCCCTGCTGCGGCGTAGAAGCTCGTCAGGTCATCTCCGAACGCGGCGGACTCGAAGTCGAAGCTGTCCACCGCAGCGGTGCCGAGCTCCGCGTCGAGGTCATAGAGGAAGAGGTCCTCGTCGGCCCGTACGATCACGACGCCATCGACCCAGCCATCGCAGTCATCGTCCACGACGTTCGCAGGCGTCTCGGTGTTGCCAGGATACGCGCCGCCGTCTTCATCATCGCAGTCGAGGCCGCCCACGCCGGCGTCGACGAAACCGTCTCCGTCTCCATCCGTGAACTCGGGCGTCAAGCTCCAGAGGTACACCGCGCCTGCACCGGTCTGGCCATCGATGGTTCCGTAGGGTGCGCCGGCGAGGACGTCTGCCTGGCCGTCATCGTCATGGTCATCCGTGATGGCCAGCGCGGTCCCGAGCGCGCCACCGTAGTCGACCCCGTAGAGCCGATGGTCGGCATCCGCGATCGACATCGCGGTGCCCGACAGCGACGTGAACACTGCGACAGAGCCCCCGCCCGAGTACCGCGAGTTGTCATTGGGCGAGGCGATGATGAGGTCGTCGGCCCCGTCGCCATCGAGGTCTCCGCTGGCGAGCAGCTGGCCGGCATTGGCGCTGGCACCATCGCCCGTCACGGAGAGCGACGCGGATGACGCAGCGTCGTAGTTGCCGCTGAGGGACGCCACGCCGGAGAATCCGTACACGATGCCGGCATCCGAGGCCGCGTCATCGTTGAAGGGGGCGCCGATGGCGAGGTCGAGCAGGCCGTCGCCATCGACGTCACCGGTGCTCACCCCCCACCCCAGGGCGTCGGCGGTGTTGCTGCCTGTGATCGTCGCGAAAGCGGCGGAGGAGACCGGGTAGGCGCCGGACAGCGCTCCCCCCGCGACCACGTAGGCACGGCCCGCATTCGACATCAGCATCGCGCTGGTGTCGTCGTAGCTGGTGGACGTCATGATGATGTCGTCGTTGCCGTCACTGTCGATGTCGGCCGTGTGGATCGTCGTCGCGAGGGCGTCCGCGTCGGTCTCCCCGACGAACGCGGCGTCCGCAGAATCCGCAGTGATGTCGAGGCTGCCGGCGGTGGCCGATGTGCTGCCGTAGACCAGGTACACCGCGCCACCATTCGTGATGCCGGAGTCGTCACCCGGAGCGGAGATGATCAGGTCGTCGTACCCGTCGCCGTTGATGTCGCCGCCGGCGACGGCCGAGCCGGCGGCCGGTGCGGTCTGGGTGCCGCCGGGGCCTCCCGTGAGCACGCTGAGTGGTCCGTACACCACGCCGTCAGCGTCGGTCACCGCGTCGATCTCGCCGGTCGCGCCACCGCCGAGCAGATACGCCGCGCACACATCCGTGCCCTGGGTGTCGTCCGAAGGCGCACCTGCCAGGATGTCCAGAAGGCCGTCACCGTCGGCGTCAAGCAGCGCGACGCTGGAGCCGAACTCGGATCCCGCCGGGCCCGTCAGGGTCATCGCAGCGCTGGATGCGCCCCCACCGGACGCCAGGCTGCCGCCCTGGAACAGGTAGACCCGGTCCGTGTCCTGGTTGCCCGCCACCAGGTCGCCGAGTCCGTCGCCGTCCGTGTCGCCGGCGGCAATGCTGCGCCCGAAGTACTGGTTGAGCGTCTCCCCGTCGTAGCGGATCCCGGCGGCCTGGGTGGTCGGCTCCTCTGCGGCCGGTCGGCGCCCCTCGCTGCCGAACCACGCGGACTCCCCGTCCGAGAGTCCGCCTGCACAGGACCACTCGAGACCTGATGCCGTGCCCTGGACACCCACCACCGCGTTCGCCCCGCCGTCGACGGCGGTGCTGCCGAAGGTCACGTCATCCAAGACGATCACCGCCTCCATCCGGGCTTCGACCAGCCAGAGCTGGACCGTGCCGTTGCCCCCCGCGGTGTCGTGCGCGCCGTCCCACTGCACGGCGAACACCCGGTCTGGGTAGCGCCCGTACTCGGCATAGGTGACCGCACCAGCCGCCCAATCGTCCCAGAACGGTGCGATCCCCACCCAGGTGGCGCTCGCGCCGGGGCAGGTGCCCGTCGCCGCCGTGGTCGGCCCATCGAAGAAGGCCACGCCGTTGTTCGAGATGTTGATCTCATCCCACGAGCTGCCGTACCACTCGAAGGTGAACGGCAGGTCCACCACCACGATGCCGTCGTCGCTGAGCCCCGGGTCGGTGGCGCCCGTCATCGACAGCACCTCGTGCGGAGGGCCCGCCGTCTCTGCGGAATCGGTGTAGACATAGCCGCCCGCATCGGGTCCGCCGGTGCCGGCGAACAGCGGAAGTGGGGCGAGCATGGCAAGGAGGCGGAGGGTGTGACGACGCGTGCGGGACATGCCATGCATTGTAGCGCGCCCGCGGCCCCTTGCGTCGACCCCTTTGGACAGGCACCATGCTGACGGAGCGTCTGCTCCTTGCACGGACGGAGCCTGGCCTTGAACGACCTTCACAAGAGGCTGCGCGCCTGGTGGGGCCTGCGGCGCACGAGGCGCGTCGAGGTGGCGGGTCGCACCTTCCAGGTGCCGCCCGGGGTCCTCGACCCGGTGCTGTTCCGCGCGGGGGCGTGGTTTGCCGGCGAGGTGCGCGCGGCGGCGGCGCAGCGCAGCGGCCTCCGGGTGCTCGACATGGGGTGCGGCACAGGGGTCGTGGGTGTGCTGGCGCAGGACGCAGGTGCGTCCGTTGTCGCCACTGACCTCGACCCGGTGGCTTGTGGCGCTGCGCGGGATAACGGCTTGAATGACGTGCGGCGCGGCGACCTCTTCGAACCCCTCCCTGATGAGCAGTTCGACCTCATCGCGTTCAATCCGCCCTACCTCGTGGGCCGCCCCAGCCAGCACCCTCTCGGACGCGCCCTGTACGGCGGCGAGGACCTGGACGTGGTGCGCCGCTTCGCCCAACAGGTCACCAGACACCTGGCACCCGGTGGCCGGGCGTGGGTCGTCCTGTCCGACCACGCACCCGGGGCCGCCGCGGCACTCGGACCCGGCTGGGTCCGCGACCGCCAGGCCTGCATCGAGGGCGAGACCCTCGCCCTCTGGACCCACTCGGCACAAACCTCCATCCCCGCACAGGAGCTCCGATGAGACTCGCCTCCCTGCTCTTCTTTCCGCTCGGCATGCCAGCCCTGGCCGGAGATTTCATCCTGGAGACCGGACCCGAGGTCGAGCTCCGCAGTTCGGGCACGTGGGCGCGTGCACACGTCGTCGACGGGGGTTGGAAGCTGACCTTCTCCGGCAACGGGGACTACTTCATCAATGACCTCGTCAAGACCGGCGACGGCCTCGCCGACTGGGCGCTTCGCGATGGAACGCGGGTCCAGCTCACCCAGCATGGGTCGCTCAAGGACCACGCCATCAAGCGATGCCCCGACGGGACCTACCTGCACCTCGCGTCCGCGAACGTCACCGTCCCCAACGACTCTGCCTACGCGTGGCGGTATTCCTCGGACTGGCAGGTCATCGACCAGGCCACGATCGCGGAGAGCGAATCTGCACGGAGCCACCAGGACATGGGGCTGTACTGCTCCCGGCTCGGCGCCGGCGCGGCATTCGGTGGAAACGAAGGGCCGCCGGCCATCGTGGAGATCGCAGATGACCTGACTGCGACCGTCGGCACGGAGCTCCCGTTCCAGGTCCGGGCGGTCGGATCCGGGATGTGGGTGGACCCCGAGTCCGAGCTGATCACCCTGTTCTACACCGATCAGCGGGGCAGTCTCCACAAGCTCGACATGGACCCCGACCTGAACCAGGTCGGGGAAGTAAGCCGGCCGATCGCGGAAGAATCCCTCCGTGCCTACTGGCCCCAGGGCGTCCTGCGCGTGGGTGACTACTGGCTGATCGCCCACATGGTCCGCCCCCTGCAGACGCCCGTGGGCGGAGACGACGGCAACGTCCGTCTGCTCGTCCTCAACGACCAGCTGGAGATCCAGGACGACGCAACCCTCACCGACAACCCCGTGGCCGAGGCGGGCATGCGGCCCTGGCTGACCCGCAAGGGTGACGTCGTCCTCATGGCCTACGACCGCCAGCGGCAGCACACCGTCGTCGAAATCCGTCTCGACCTCGAGGCCTTCGGCGTCGGGGCAGAGAACGACACCGGCTGGGTCGGCTCGGACGACGGCGGCACCGGCGGGGGGACTGGCGGCGACGCCGGCGCAGATGGTGGCGCAGGCGACGGTGCGGGCGTCGGCGGCAGCGGCGCGGGTGGCGGTTCGAATCCGGACGGCGACACCGCGAGCGGCGGCGCCGCGCTCGATGAGACGACCGGCTGCGGCGGCTGCGCAGCCCCGGGGACAGGCCCGATCGGTCTCGCGGCCGTCCTCGCTGCGCTCGCCGCGGGGCGCCGACGTCGGGAGGGCTGAGGCGCAAGACCCGGGTGCCGGCGACGCCCCGCTTTCCGCTGGGCGGCGCCGCGTCCGAAGGTGCCGCAGCCCGCCCACCGGAGCCGGAGTGGGCTACGCCCGGCCCAGGGAGGTCCCATGTTTGCACCCGTGCTGTCTCTCGCCCTCGTCGCACCCGCGGTCGCAGGCGACTTCATCCTGGCCACCGGCGCAGAGGTAGAGCTTCGGAACTCCGGGACCTGGGCTCGCGCGATCTCTACGGACGACGGCTGGAAGCTCGCCCACGCCAGCAACGGCGACTTCTACGTCGCGGGACTGGTCAAGACCGGAGACGGCCTCGCGGACTGGGCACTCGCCGAGGGTACGCGGACCCAGCTGACCCAGCACGGCGCGCTGAAGGACCACGCCATCCGGCGGTGTCCGGACGGCACCTACCTGCACATCGCCTCCGCCAACGTGACCGAACCCAACGACAGCGCCTACGGTTGGCGCTACGGCGCCGACTGGTCCGTACTCGCAGCGGCAACGATCGAGGAAAACGAGCCCAGCCGGGCGCACAACGACATGGCCACGTTCTGCTCGCGCCTTGGATCCGGCGTCGCCTTCGGAGGACAGGGCGGTCCCCCTGCGATCCTGCGAATCGATGACGACCTTGAAGCAACCGTCGCCGCAGACCTGCCCTTCCAGGTCCGCGCGACCGGCGCGTCGTTCTGGGTCGACGCGGCAGACGAACGGATCCTGATGTTCTACACGGACCAGACCGGGAACCTCCACAAACTCGCCATGAGCAGCACGTTCAACGTGCTCGACGACACGAGCCGGCCCATCGCCGAGGAGTCCCTGCGCGCCTACTGGCCCCAGGGGCTGCTGCGGATTGGCGAATACTGGCTGGTCGCTCACATGGTGCGCCCCATCGAGACCAACACCGGCGGCGACGATGGAAACGTCCGACTCCTGGTGCTGAATGACCAGCTGGAGATCCAGGACGAAGCCACGCTCACCGACAACGACCTCCCCGAAGCCGGCATG
>JAYYRS010000435.1:0-4026 GCA_036126975.1 Myxococcota bacterium | reverse complement strand
GAGCTTCCGTCCCGGGTAGGGGCGTCAGTCTTCGCGGATGTCCATCACGCCATCGCCATCGATGTCTCGACCCGTCTTGACCACGTTGCCCGCGTCGTCGAGGTACTCCCAGAAGTCGACCTCGCCGTCACCATTGGTGTCTCGCTGCTTGGAACGGACCTTCCCGCCCTCGTAGATCTTGAACAAGTCGAATGCCCCATCGTAGTCAGTGTCCACCTCGGAGAGGACCCGCTTCCCACCCTGGTAGTGGTCGACCCAGTCGACGCGACCGTCAAAGTCTCCGTCCATCTCCTCCTTCTCGATCTCCCCGGCGGCATCGAACCAGGTGCGCACGTCAAGGCGACCATCCCAGTTGAGGTCGACCTCCTTGCGTACCAGCAGCCTGGGGGCGTCGGAGCGCTCGCGGAAGAAGTTGTAGACGTCAGGGCCTCCGTCTCCATTGATGTCGATCTGCTGCTGGACGAGACCGTCTTCCGAGGGTTGCTCGGAGAGGACGCCGGCACGGCTCGCCTCGGTTCCGGAAGCCTCGGGAGCTGCCTTCGGGCCACAACCGGTAAACGCGACCAGCACGACGAAGGGCCAGGAGGAGGGCGAGCGGCGCACCGTGGACATATGGAAACTCCCGCGCGGTCAAGCGGCCGCGAATGGCGTTGAGTGTAGTCCGGCGGCCCCACCTGTCAAACGTGGTACGGTGCCCGGGATTCCCTGGGGATAGGGCATGTCCGCAGACGCACGCCGGTCGGCCCGCCACCTGCTGATCGTAGACGACGAGCCGGTGATCCTGCAGATCCTGCGCGCGGTGTTCGATGGCGAGCCCTACCGACTGACCTGTGTCGCGACAGGGCGCGAAGCCCTCGCAATCCTTGAGGAGCAGGGCTGCGACGTACTGCTGACCGACAAGAACCTTCCGGACCTGAGCGGGATGGATCTGCTGCGGGCCGCGCGCGAGCGCCTGCCCGATTGCGAAGTCATCATCGTGACCGGCTACGCCTCCATTGACACTGCCATCGAGGCCGTGGGTCTGGGAGCCTTCGATTACGTGACGAAGCCACTGGACGATGTGTTCGACATCAAGAAGAAGGTCTCGCGCGCACTGGAACGGCAGGAAATGCTCCGCGAGAACCGTCGTCTCATCGGCGATCTGGAACGGCGCAACGAACAGCTGGAGCGGGCACTCGAGGATGCCCACACGCTCCGTTCCGAGCTAATACAGACCGAGAAGCTCGCCGGAATCGGCACCCTCGCTGCGGGCGTGGCACACGAGGTGTCCAGTCCGCTGTTCGGCATCCTGGGTCTGGCGGAAGCGATTGCAGATGCGGACGACCTGGCAGAGGCCCGAAGCTACGGGTCCGAGATTGTGGAATACAGCCGGGACATCCGCGACATCGTGGTGGAACTCACCAGCTACTCCAGGGCGACGGGCAACGATGACGCAGGCGCCGTGGAGGTTTCACCCGTGATCGATGATGCGGTCCGACTGGTCGAGCGGACGGTGCCCGTCGAGGGCGTCGGATTCTCGGTGGTTGCGCCACCCGGGCTCATGGCGCGTGCGGTACAGGGAGAACTGCAGCAGGTCTTCGTCAACCTCCTGAAGAACGCAGCGGAGGCCGTACGGGAGCGGCACCAGGGTCGTGGTGGTCGCGTCCGCGTCTCTGCGCGGGCGGACGATGCGCACGTCATCTCCGTCGTCGAGGATGACGGCGGCGGAATTCCCACGGACAAGCTGGGCGTCGTCTTCGATCCCTTCTTCACCACGAAGCCGCCTGGCCAGGGCACCGGGCTCGGCCTGAACGTCGTCTACCGGATCGTCACCAAGATGCGGGGAACCGTCGCGGTCGAGAGCACGCCAGGGGAGGGCACACGGTTCACGGTACGGCTGCCACTCGCCCAGACGGCCCACTGAAGGTCGATGCGACTCCGCGCAAGACTGGTCTTGATTGTCGCCACGGCGGCCATGGTGCCGATCGCGGTGCTCGGCTTCGGCGCCGCGCGGCTGGCCAGCCAGGAGCTGGAGGCACGGGTCGATTCCGGGCTGGGCCGCGATGCGGAGGGCCTCGCGCTCTACACCGGCACCTGGCTGGATGCCCAGGTGGATCTCCTCGGCCTCCAGGTGACGAGCATGCCGGTGGCGTCCCTGCCCGATGACGCGCAGACACGGTTCCTCCAGCTCGTCTACCAGCAGACGGCGGCGGCCGGCCTGGTCACGCTCACCGATCAGGAAGGACGGGACTACGCACCGCCCGTGCGACTGGAAGGCGCGACCGCCGCAGATGCGAACCGACCATCCGTGGACCAGGATCGCCTGGAACGATTCCGGGCGGAATTGCCACACGAGGCCCTGGCGCGCCGGCCAGCCGAAGTGCCGGCGGGGCCTGTCCTCGGGAGGCCCTACCGGCCGCAGCCGGGCGCGGCGCCGGTTGTTCCCGTCCTGGTTCCGATACCGGGAAGCCGGCTCGCGCTTGGCGTGGAACTCGGCCTGGAGCCCGTCGGCGCGCGCATCGCAGAGTTCTCGTCGTCGGGCCCCGACGCGGGCCTGCTGGGGCCGAAGGGGGCCAGCTTCCTCGCAGGGCCGCAGGACCTCGTCGCACCCGATGCGGTGGCACCCTTGCTCCGGACCACGTCGGTGGCCGTCCACTATCGGCATCGGGGGAACGACATCCGCGCGGCAACCGCGCCGGTTCCGGGAACCGACTGGACGGTCGTCGTCGCCGTCCGCGCGGCCGAGGGTGCTGCAGCGGTGAGGGGAATCCAGGCCCAGACTGCCTTCCTCGCGTTCATCGCAGCGGCTCTTGCCCTTGGGATGGGCGGGGTCTGGGCAGGCCAGCTCGCCGCACCCGTTCTGCGGCTTCGCGACGCGGCACTCGCGGTCGCCCGGGGAGAACTGGGGCGGCAGGTCGAACCACGCGGCGGGGGAGAGCTCGCCGAGCTCGGTCGAACGTTCAACGACATGAGCGCGCGCCTGCAGCGCGACGCTGCCGAGATCGCGAAGAAGAACCACGAGATCGAACTGTTCAACGCGGAGCTGCAATCCCGTGTCGAGCAGAGGACCCAGGAGCTTCGCGAGACACAAGAGCGCCTGCTGCAGAGCGCCCGACTGGCGGCAGTCGGCGAAATGGGCGCCGGCCTCGCCCACGAGCTGAACAATCCACTTGCCGGGATCCTCGGCTTGGTCCAGTTGCTCCGGCAGCGAGCCGGGGGGGGGCCAAGCGCAGGGATGCTCGAGTCACTGGAACGCGAGGCCCGACGCTGCACCGATATCGTCTCCTCACTGCTGGGCTTCAGCCAGGAGCTCCCCGGACCTGGGGCCGCCGCTCTCGACGGGGCCGGCGTGGTAGAGCTGGGTACGGTCGTGGGTGAGGTCCTGTCCCTTGTTGGGCCGGCACTCCGCCAGAGAGGTATCGAGGTGTCCCATTCGATCGTCCCAGGCCTGCGGGTGGCTGCGGCTCGCCCCGAGCTTGGCCGCGCGCTTGCCCAGCTTCTCACCAGCGTCCGCGCTGCGGCGCACGGCAGCGGTGCGCTCGGGCTCGACGCCCATGCCGTCGATGGCCAGGTCGTCCTCTCGATCGAGCTCGTGGGGCCAGACCTGCAGCTTGGTGGAGACGACTGGCGTGCGGCAGGGCTCGGCCTCTGGGCCGCGCGCAAGGCCATCGGTGCCCAGGGCGGGCGGCTGGTCGAGCCCCAAGAGCCGACAGCGCAGGTGCTGACATGGCGTGTTGTGCTTCCCGGCGCGGAGGCCTGATGCGTTCCAGCGTTCGCGTCGTCCTCGTCGTCGTGGCTGTGCTCGCAGCCAGCGCGCTGGCCTGGCGGGGGCTGTTCGTGACCGATTCGGCAGCGGACCTCATCGTCACCTCCGCGACAGGCGCGACCGTCCGGGCCGCCGGAGCCGCCATCACGCGGCCCGTGCGCGCCGGACACATCGTCCGGAGCCGCGATCAGCTGTCAGTCGAGGAGGGCGGCCGGGCTGTGCTCGAGATGGGCGATGCCACACGTCTCGAACTTGCGGAGCGGTCCAGCATCCGCGTTCTC
>JAYYRS010000434.1:0-6232 GCA_036126975.1 Myxococcota bacterium | reverse complement strand
GCCGCCGCCGGGACCGCCACCCGCGCCGCCAGCACCACCACCGGTGCCACCGCCGGCGTTGCCGCCGCCCGTGCCGCCGCCGGCGTTGCCGCCGCCCGTGCCGCCACCGACATTGCCACCACCGGCGTTGCCGCCGCCCGTGCCACCGCCGGCGTTGCCGCCGCCCGTGCCACCGCCGGCGTTGCCGCCGCCCGTGCCGCCACCGACGTTTCCACCACCCGTGCCGCCGCCGGGGTTGCCACCCGTCGACGTGCCGGGGTCACCGCCCGTGCCGCCGCCCGTGCCGCTGCCCGTGCTGCCATCATCGGCGCAGTCCGGCGATCCGGCGCAGCCGGGGTCATCACAGTCGAAGGCTCCGTTGGCGTCATTGTCTGCACCATCGGTGCACTCGCCGGGGTTCATGCCCTCGGCCACCTTGGAGTCACAGGCCGTCATCGCCAGGGCGATGGCAGCAAGAATGGGAACGTGAATAGCGCGCATGGTCTCCTCAGCCCGAAGGGTCTCCCCGACCCAGATCGTGGTGCGCCCATGATAGCAGCCGCGATCCGCTTCGTCGCCTTTCTGTTCACACTTGGTCGCTGCAGGGGAGCCAGGACCCCGGCCGGTGGTCAGGGCACAGAGCCGTCCGGCACGGGGCGCGGCCGGTGACGAATCATGCCGCTGCCCGGTTTCGGCTTGAAGGTCCCCTTCCCGATGACCCAGCCCACGGTCAGCTCCGTCCGCCATCGACCCCCCGCCTCGGTCGCCCAGTCGGGCCCGGTGGAGACCGCGATCTCCAGCCCGGGCATGGGGCGCGCGCCGAACCCGCCGAACAGGCCCACCCAGGGACCGATGAGGTCCGCTTCGCTGGCAACACCGACCCCGAGGCGTCCCAGCATGAAGAGCCCCGTGGCGTCGTCCCTTCCGCCAAAGAAACCCCGCCCCGTCAGGGCCAGACCCGCCGTGACGTCACCGTCAGTGGACACGTCCCCCTGCAGGTCGATGGATGCGGCAGGAAGCGGCTCGTAGCCAAATCGGAGCCCCGGCCGGACCGAGTCTGCGCCGACGAGCGCGACATAGGGCGCGACGCTGGTGGAAGCGGCGGCAGCGGGTGCGGCAGCCAGGAGCGTGGCGAGCAGGGCGGCTACCACTGGTACAGGAACTCAGCAGAGGTCATGGGGCGCAGCACGGTGATGTCCTCCCGGTCGGTCGCAGCATACGACTGCCAGAAGAATGCCTTGCCACCCAGCCGCATTCCCACCTTCTTCCAACGGAGCACGAGATCGGCACCGCCCGTGAAGGCTGGGTCGGTCACCAACGGCGCACGCTCCGCCTTGGCGTCGTGTGCCCACACGGCCCCGAAGCCCGCACGACCGATCAGGTCCCAGTTCAAGCCGTCTCCGTAGCGGTGGTGCACGCGAAGGCCAGGCGTCACGTAGATGGCATGGCGCAGTGCATATGAGTCCGCTGCCGCGTCACTCTCGGCATCGCCCACTGCATCGACAAGGGAACCGAAGCCACCCACATCCATGTACAGCAACCGCGTCAGGCGGGTGTCCAGCCCGAGGGTGAATCCAGGTGTGAAGCTGGCGTTCGTCAGGCTCAGCCCGCCATGGGCGCGGATCTGCGTCTCAAGGGGCACGCGCCGCGCCTCCGCGTCGCCCGACGGGAGGAGGGCGGCCAGGAAGGCCAGGAGCATCAGGTAGCGCTGCACGTCGACCTCCTGCGGATGCGACCACCCGCGCTTCGAGCCCCCTCGTCCTATCCGGACCAGGGGCGCCATGTGCAGATGTCCCGAAGCGACGACCGGTACATGGCCGGGCTGCAGGGTGTGTCTGGAGACGGCCAGTGTCAACGACCCCATCCCAGGAACGGATCCGAGCGCGGCGCGTCAGCCGACGGTTCCAACGATCTTGGGGTCCTCGCAGAGATGCTCTCCGATGCGACCGAGACTGGGGAGGTCGTGGACATCTTCTTCCAGACGCGGCACGCTCCAGATCGACTGTCCTCGCACCATGCGGCGGCAAACGGACTCCACCAGACCGTTCTCGATCACAGAGAGCTCTCGGAGACGCCGGTGGGCGGCACCCAGTCGCGCCAGCAGCTGTCCACCCGTGTGCGTCGGAAGGTCTGCGGAGAGCATTCGGGACCGTTCGCCCAGCACGTCCCGGGCCTTCAACGCGCCTCCCGCCGTCACATGACGCTGGTTCACGATGAGGCCAGGGTTGTGCATCTTCCTTCGCCCCAGCTCCTCAAGAAAGAACTCGGCCACTTCGAGCGAGGGACCGTTGGGCGCAGACACGATGAGGAAGGCCGTGCGAGCGTCGCCGAAGAGCTCCACGACAGCCTGATGCCGCGTCGCGAAGCCTTCATACAGGTCCCGGAAGTGATGGAAGTACTCCGCCAGCTCCGCGAGGAACTCCCTGCCGAAGATGTAGCCGAGCAGACGGAAGATGACCGCCGAGGTGCCCATCAGCAGCTTGCCGAAGACCCGGCCCTCATCGTACGGCTGCAGGAACCACTTCATCACGCGCTTGTCGAGGAAGCGGGCGAGCCGGCCCGGCGCCTCGAGAAAGTCCAGCGCATTCTTGACAGGAGGTGTATCCAGCACGACGAGGTCGTACCGACCGCTGTTGACCACGTCGTACAGCTTCTCCGTGGCCATGTAGTCCTGGCTGCCGGAAATGTTGTCCGCAGTGGCGCGGTAGATCCGATTCGAGAGGATGTTCGAGCGGGACTCCTCGTCTGGCGACAGTTTCTCGATGAGGTCGTCGAAGGTCTTCTGGTTGTCGAGCATCATCGCCCAGAGTTCGCCCCTGGCGTCCGGCAGGGGTGAAAGGTCGATGCGGGTCTCGTCATTGCCGAACCGCTTCAGACCCAGCGAGTTGGCCAACCGCTTGGCGGGATCGATGGTCAACACCAACACCTTGCGCCCGTCACGTGCCGCCTGCAATCCAATGGCCGCGGCCGTCGTGGTCTTTCCCACACCACCCGAACCCACGCAGATGATGAGGTCCTTTTCGCTCAGCAGCTCCTGGATGTTCATGCCTGCTGCTCCGCGAGCTCCTGGCGCGCCAGTGCGGCCGCCAGCTGCTGGACGATTCGCTGGGGTCCACCCTCATATCCACCAAGCGCCCCGAGCCGGGAGAAATGGACGACATTGACGTCGAGTTCGGCCCGCAGGCGTTCGAGGGCCTGGGCCGTTGCCTCCTCGAGGCCCGCCTCCCACCGTCCGGCGAGGAGCAGCTCGCGCGCCGCCGGATCGTCGGACAGCGCCGCATCCGATTCAAGTCTGTCGAGCAACGCGATCTCATCTCCGGAGAGCGACGGTGCTGCGGAGCGGTTCAGCGCCACCAGCGGGAGCTGCAACTCGGGGACCTCCCGATGGAGACGCTCCCAGAGTTCCACGGTCTCGTTGACGACCATCTCCTCTGGGAGAGCCACAATGACGAGCGCCGTGTCCCGCCGTGACAGGCGGGATTTGATCTGCACGGCGCGCTCCCGGATCGGACCGCCCCGCATCAGGTTCATGGCCACGCCAGGTACACCAAGCAGGCTGATCGCGTGGCCGCTGGCAGGCATGTCCACGACCACCTGGTCGTACTGATCGCACAACTTGACGATCTTCGAGAGGATGACGGTCTCTCGCAGGCCCGGGGTGGCTTCGAGAAAGGTCTGGACGACCCGATTGTCCAGGATCGCTTTGACGATCCGCTTTCCCGGCACGGTGTCGCCGAGCCACTCCACCAGCGCATCTCGCCATGTGACGTTGCAGATGTCCAGGTTCGGACCGACCCGCGTTGGCTCGTAGTCAGGTGCCTGGCCGAATACGGCCGTCAGTGCCGGCCGAAACGTATCGACCTCACACACGACGGTTCGTCGCCCACGCTGGGCACCGAGCCGACCGACCGTGGCAGACAGCGTGGTCTTTCCCGTGCCACCCTTGCCGGTGACCAGGAGAAGGCGACTCTGCAGGACTTCCTGGACGTTCACGGACCCGCCGTGGAGAGGGTGCACCCACCTATGCGCGAGCCGGGGGCCCGCAAGCGGGTGGGCATGGTCGAGGACATGGGGTGCGAGGCGCTTCGCCACGCCTGGGCTCCTTGCCGGAGCCGTCAGACGTCGAGATTCCTCACGTTCAGGGCGTTCTGTTGGATGAAGTTCCGCCGTGGATCGACGGCATCTCCCATCAGCACGCTGAAGATGTGGTCCGCCGCGCCCGGCTCGCCCACCTGGACCTGCACCAGGGAGCGGCGCTCCGGGTCCATGGTCGTCTCCCAGAGCTGGTCCGGGTTCATCTCGCCAAGGCCCTTGTACCGCTGGATCTCGAAGCCCTTCCGGGCGCCACTGAAGACAGAGTCCAGCAGGGTGCGCCAGCTGGGGAATGACGGCCCCTCGGCACCACCGAGGTGCACCGGAAGCGGGAGGCTGTCATGCAGCTCATCGGCAATGCGGCACAGCCCTTCGCCCGGCTCATCGGACCGGAGCCGCGTGACGCGCTCCTCACCGTCGCGAAGCGTCCGGACCTCGACCGCAAATCGTTCGTCATCGAAGACGAGTGCAATGTCGGTGATGTGCAGTTCCGGCGCAATCTCCGCCAGCGCGGTCTGCAGCGCGGCGGCCGCAGCACGCACCGCATCTTCATCGCTGAAATCGACCTGGTGGCCCCGTGTGGCGAACCAGCCATCCAGGACTTCTGGGACCATGCGACGCTCCAGGGCGTTGACCCGGTTGACATAGCGCCGGGCCTGCTCGATTCGAGGCTGCAGTGCTTCTCCCTCGAGGTCGTCGCCGCCCGCGGGCGCCACGACCGTGGACTTGAGCGCCTGACCGACAAGGAACTCATCCAGCGCATTGTCGTCCTTGAGGTACTGCTCCTTGCGCCCCTTGCGCGTCTTCACCTTGTAGAGGGGCGGCTGGGCGATGTACAGGTGGCCTCCGGTCACCAGCTCCTTCATCTGCCGCCAGAAGAAGGTCAGCAGGAGCGTGCGGATGTGCGACCCGTCCACGTCTGCATCCGTCATTACGATGATCCGGTGATAGCGAAGCTTCTCCGGATCGTATTCGGCCCCGATGCCGGTCCCCAGCGCAGAGATCATCGTCCGGATCTCCTCGTTGCCGAGCATTTTGTCGAACCGCGCCTTCTCGACATTCAGGATCTTTCCGCGCAGCGGCAGGATGGCCTGATACTTCCGGTCCCGACCCTGCTTCGCAGAACCGCCCGCCGAATCCCCCTCTACGAGGTAGAGTTCGCACCGGGTCGGATCCTTCTCCTGGCAGTCCGCAAGCTTTCCAGGCAGGTCACCGCCCTCGAGTGCGCTCTTGCGTCGGGCGAGGTCCCGCGCCTTCCGCGCCGCGTCTCGCGCCCGTGCCGCATCCACCGCCTTGGAGATCACCTGCCTGGCCGTCTGTGGATTCTCCTCGAAGAAAGCCTGCAGCTGCTCTCCAAGAATGCTCTCCACGATGCCTTTTACCTCGGAGTTTCCAAGCTTCGTCTTGGTCTGGCCTTCGAACTGGGGCTCGGGAACCTTGACGCTGACCACCGCCGTCAGGCCTTCGCGGGCATCATCTCCCCCGATGCTCTCCCCCTTCGCGGTCTTGATGAGGTTCTTCGTCGCGGCGTAGCTGTTGATGGTGCGTGTGAGCGCCGCCTTCATGCCTGAGACGTGGGTCCCGCCTTCGATCGTATTGATGTTGTTGACGAAGCTGAGGACATTCTCCTGGTAGGAGGTCGTCCACTGCATCGCGACCTCGACGATGACCCCGTCCCGCTTGCCCTCCACGAACACGACGGTCGAGTGGAGTTCCGTGCGGGCCTCGTTGAGGTGCTCCACGAACGAGCGGATCCCGCCCTCATAGTGGAAGACATCCTCTCGCTCGTCTCGCTCATCCGCGAGGCGGATGGTCAACCCAGGGTTCAGAAAAGCGAGTTCCTGCAGACGACGCAGCAGCACCTCGTAGCGGAAGACCGTGGTCTCCGTGAAGATCAGGTCGTCCGGCAGGAAGGTGATGCGCGTACCCCGGTCATCCGAGCTGCCCATGGCCGTGAGATCCGTGGTCTTCTTGCCGCGGGCGAAGTCCATCTGCCAGTGGGTGCCGTCTCGCCATACGTCGAGCTTGAGCCACTCTGCGAGGGCATTCACGCACGATACGCCCACGCCGTGGAGACCACCGGACACGGCGTAGCTCCCCTTGTCGAACTTGCCCCCTGCATGGAGTACCGTCAGGGCGACCTCCGCCGCGGGGCGGCCCT
>JAYYRS010000433.1:0-4348 GCA_036126975.1 Myxococcota bacterium | reverse complement strand
GCGAACCGGGCCATGTCTGGCAGCTCCTCGAGATTGAGATTGCTGACCACACAGTTGATGGTCGGCATGGCACCGGGAACACCATGCAGACGCCGTCCGATGTGCGTCATCGTCTCGACTGCGTTCTCCCACGCTCCGGGCACCTCGCAGATGTAGTCGAACCGGGCCGGGTACAGGCTGTCGAGGCTGATGCTGAAGTTCCGCACCCCGTTGTCGATGGTCCGGTCGATGCGGTCGATGTACCGGCGACCGCGGACCACGTTCGTTCCGTTCCCCTCGCCGATGCCGTTGGTGAGGACCCGGAGATTCAGGCCCTGGTCGATGAACGCCTTGGCGGCATCTTCGAGGTGTTCCACGGCGTAGGGCTCGCCCCCACCGATCGAGACCTGGACCACGCCGAGCCGCGCCATGCGCGCGGCGACCTGCTTGATCTCATCGAGCGTGAGCTCTTCCCTGCTGTCTCCGTAGCGCCAGATGCCGCACATCTTGCAGGTGAGATTGCAGCGGTGCGTGATGCCGTAGTGCGCATAGACCGGAACCTGTCGCGTCGCCGCAGCCGCGAGGATGCGGGCGTAGTTGCGGGCGGTGAACTTGAGCATGGGCGCTCCGGGGTACCGACGGCATGGACCGGCTGGGCCCAGCATAGCCTGATGCTGGGCTGCCGCTGGACCCTCACCCCAGGTCGAGGGCGGCGCCAGCCGCCTGGCCCGCCTCGAATGCGGCAGGCTCGACGCGCAGGGCGCGGCCCTTCCGGAGCTGCAGCTCCTCCCTGGCGTAGCGGTCCAGGGCCGCCGCGCGGGTCGCGAGCGCTGGCTCGAGCCGGACCAGCGCCTCGGGAGAGAGGCCCTCGGTCGGTGCCGTCGCGGCCGCAGCGAGCCGTCTGCATACGGCCAGTGCCGCGCCCACGCGGAAGTCGTCGTGCCACCGCTTTCCCCTGCCTCCGCCATGGCTGGCCGAGAGCCACGTCAGGGTCTCGACGAGCCATCCCCACATCGCATGGAACGCCGCCCTGTCGTCGGCCTGTCCTGCGAGCATGAGGATCTGGACGCGACCCTGGCCGGGGCGGGTGAACGCGATGCAGCCGTTTGCGTCGGCGAGCCCCGCGGCCAGTACGGTCTTCCACCGCCGAAGGCGGCGACTTGCCTCCAGCTGTTCCTGTCCGATCGGGGCCGACCGGACGGGTGCGTCCTCCGCGAGGAGCGCCGCGAGCCGGTGGGTCGCGATGAGCGCCTGGGCCTTGCCGGCGGCCGCCGCCGCCTCGTGCACGTTCGGCGACTCCGCCAGTGCGAGCAGCTTCCGGACGCGGTCGAGCAGCCTGTCGGTGTCGGTCGATCCTGGGTTCAGCGGAGCGCCAGGCATGCCGAGCGGACGCTTTCTACCATGTGGTCGACGTCCTTCTTCTTGAGGTTCGGGTGCACGGGGATGTGCAGGAAGCTCCGCACGGCCTCGGCCGCGTTGGGACAGTCCGCTCGGCTCTGCTGGAACAGGGGATGGTCACCGAAGGCGTTCATGTACCCCGTGGTCGTGTCCACCCCACGCTTCCGGAGCTCTCGCGCGAGGTCGTCCCGCCGGTCGTGATGCACCACGAAGCTCATGTAGATCGGCTCGGCGCCCTCTGGGTAGGTCGGCGTCGACAGGCCGTCGACGTGGCCCAGTGCCTGGTCGAGCGTCCGCCCGTTCCGGATCCGTGCGCCGTTCAGGTCCTCGATCCGGTCGAGCTGCCGTCGACCGACCGCAGCCTGGACCCCGCGCGCCTTGGCCTGCTGCTGGTAGTAGGCCGGAACCTCGTCGTACACCCGCTCGGGCTCACCGAACCGCTCGTGGATGGGGTCCTTGCCGAGCTTGTTGCCGATGACCACTGCGGGGTGGACGGTCGCCCAGTAGATGGCGGGATGGGTGGCGGCCCACATGGCGAGACCCGTGAGCGCCTCCTTTGCGGCCTTCTTCTTCGGCGTGTAGCCGCCGCTGGCGATGACCTTCCGCGCGTGGGCGGCCACGCCGTCATCGTCGGTGGTGATCATCGCCCCGGACAGGGTCGTGATGTTCTTGGTCAGGCCGAAGGTGTAGTACGCGTGGTCGCCGAGGTTGCCGACCCTCTGGCCTTTGTAGCGCGCACCCGTAGACTGGGCGCAGTCCTCGATCACCTGGATGCCGTGCTCCTGGGCGATCGCATTGATGGCGTCCATGTCGCAGGGCGTCCCGAAGAGGTGGGTCGGGACGACGGCCTTGGTGCGCGGCGTGATGGCCGCGCGGAAGGCCTCGGGATCGAGCACGTGAGAGCGCAGCCCGACGTCCGCGAACACGGGCGTCGCGCCGGTGGCGGGCACCATGCCGGGGATCGCGAAATAGGTGAGCGCGGGAACGATCACCTCATCCCCTTCCCCCACGCCGAGTGCCTCTAGCAGCAGGTAGAAGCCGTAGCGTGCGCTCGGCACCATCACGGCATGCCGGGCGCCGATGTAGGCGCGGAACTCCTCTTCCCATCGACCGACGATCTCGTCGTCGGGGCCGTCCCGGAGGAGGTAGCGCGCGGAGGTCAGGGCCTCGCGCGGGGAGAAGCTGGGGCTGAAGCGTGGGATGCGTCCGAATGCCATCTGGCGGGTCTCCTGTGCCCGGTCCCTCCCTCCGTAGCGCGTCCACGGCCCGATGGAAGAAGACGCCCGGTACGATGTGGCGTGTCCAAACCAAGGCCGCCACTGCTGACCGACGCCCGGCGGCTCCGCTGGAGCGGGGCACTGCTCGCCTGGGGACTGGTCGGCGCACCGGCTCTTGCGCTGGCAGGGCAGCTCTCTGCGGGCAGGCCGGTCGACGCGGGGGGTCTGCTCTGCGTGGTCCTTGCCCAGGCGGGGCTGGTACTGGCCAGCCGGCGCGAGATCGGGAGGCGCAACCTCGGACGGGTCCTCACCGCGTCGTTGATCGTGAGCGCAGCGCATCTGCACGCGCTGGGCTGGCGCCACGGCCTGGGGCCGCCCATCGCGCCCCTCCAGCTGGTCGGCATGGGCATGGCGACGGCGTTCCTCCCGGTGGTGTTCGTCCGCCGGACGCTGCTGTGGACGTACCTCGGGTCGGTGCTGGGCCTGGGCTGTGTCGCCCTGTACCTGCCTTCGGGAGATCGGGATGCCTCGCTGCTCGTGGGGGCCGAGCTCCTCGTCGCTGGTCTGATGCTCCTGCTGCGAGCCACCCACGCATGGTCCGTGGACCGGCTCCGGCGCACCGAGGCCCGCCATGCGCTGGCGGCTGCCGGGACGGCAGACGGTCTCTGGGAGTGGGACCTCGTCCAGAAGCGGCTGGAGGTGACGGCGCAGTGGAAGGGTGTCCTGGGATTCGGGCCGGATGCGCTCCCTGGCGATGCGCCTGACCTGTGGCTCGACCGGGTCCATCCCGACGACAAATCCGGTCTGCTTGCAGCACTCGACGCCCACATCGCCGGGCGCACCCGGAAGTTCGAACACGAGCACCGGTTGATGGCGAAGGGTGGGGTCTGGCGTTGGGTGCTCGTCCGGGGACAGGCGGAGCGCCGAGAGGGGCGGGCCACCTGGATGGCCGGGTGGATGATGGACCTGACGGGCCGGCGGGAGGGCCCAGCCGCCGAGGAGCGGAGCCGCCTCCTGGAGCGGACCACCCGGGCGAGCGCGGTCGGGATGGCGGTGCTGCAAGCAGACGGAGGGTTCTCGTGGATCAGCGGCACACTCGAGGACCTGCTTGCGGCCTGGCCGGATGCCGCGACGTGGTGGCGTGCCGTGGCGACCCATCGGCCGGTGCCGGAGGGATGGCGACCGGAGACCGTCCTGACCTTCACGCCGGATTTCAACGATCCCACGGGCGCGCGTCGGGTCTTCGAGATCCGCATGACGACCCTGCCCCGGCAGGTCGCCGGCGCGGCGCTTTCGGGTCGTCTGCTGGTCGTTCGCGAGGTCACCGAGCAGGTGCTCGCCGAGGAGGAACTCAAGGCACTGTCGAGCGCGCACCTCCAGGCCCGGGATGCGGCGCTGAAGGCCAACCGAGCCAAGGACACCTTCGTCGCCAACATGAGCCATGAGCTCCGCACGCCGCTGAACGCCATCATCGGGTACTCCGAGATGCTCGCGGAGGATGCGCGCAAGGATGGCGACGCACTCCTCGAGCAGGATCTCGATCGCATCCGCGCAGCGGGCCGACAGCTCCTGGACCTCGTCAACGGGATCCTGGATCTGTCCCGGGTGGAGGCGGGTCGACTCGAACTCGTCCCCGGCCGCTTCATGTTGCGTCCGATGCTCGACGAGGTCGTGGGGTCGGTCCAACCGCTGATGGACCGGAACGACAACCTCCTGGACATCACCGTACCGAAGGCGGCCGTCGAGGTCGTTGC
>JAYYRS010000432.1:0-8221 GCA_036126975.1 Myxococcota bacterium | reverse complement strand
GGCGCTGCGGACCGGACGCACAGGCTTCGGATTGCATTCGATTTCGTGTCGAGATGCCGGGACGGCGAGAACGGCCTATCCTCCCAATCATGTCCCGGCCCTCTACCCTCACGGCATCCATTCCGCGTCAGGTGGTCACGCACGCCTTGCTCGTGCTCATGAGCATCGTGGCGCTGTACCCGGTGCTCTGGGTCCTCAAGATGGCGCTGACGCCGAGCCAGGCGGTCAGCATGGATCCGTCTCCGATTCCCGCAGAGCTCTCCATCCAGAACTTCGTGGACGTGCTGAATACCAAGGATGCAGCCGGTGGATGGTTGTTCGGCCGGCAGCTCGCCAACTCGCTCATCGTCAGTGTCGTGACGGCCGTGATTGGGATTGGCCTCAGCTGCACCGCCGCCTACAGCATGAGCCGCTTCGCCTTCCCGGGGCGGGACGCCGGCATGAGCATGTTCCTCGTCACCCAGATGTTCCCGGGCGTGGTGATGGCGATCCCGCTGTACATCCTGCTCGACGAGGCGGGGCTGCTTGACAGCATGGTCGGGCTGGCACTGGTGTACAGCACTACGGCCATTCCCTTCTGTACCTGGAACCTCAAGGGCTACTTCGACACGATTCCGAAGGAGCTGGAGGAGGCCGCCGTCATGGATGGAGCCTCCCGCTGGACCATCTTCACCCGCATCGTCCTGCCGCTCGCGCGACCCGCTCTGGTCGTCACCGGGTTGTTCAGTTTCATGACCGCATGGAATGAGTTCATCCTCGCGGCGACATTCATGTCTGACGAGCGTGCCTTCACCCTGCCCGTCGTGCTCCAGGGGTATGTCGGCGACTTCGGCACGGAGTGGGGCCGCTTCGCGGCTGGCGCGATTCTCGTCAGCGTGCCTGTCATGGTGCTTTTCTTTGCTCTGCAGCGTCATCTCGTCGAAGGCCTCACGGCTGGCGGCGTGAAGGGCTGAACGGCGGGTGATGGCGAAGCCCCGGCCAGACCTTGACGCGCTGCAGGCAGAGGCCCGAAACGCTCCCGGGGACGCAGAGGTCTGGACCCGATTCGCGACCGCCCTCGCCGCGGCCGGCGACCACGCCGATGCCGCCGACGCATGGGACCGGGTTTCAACCCTGCTGCCGGCCGATGTCCGCCCTCGCTACAACGGCACGATGGCGCGGCACAGGGCCGGCCAGCGCGCGGAAGCGCGAGCAGAGATGGCCACGCTTTCGGAGATGTTTCCTTCCGCGACGGCCGTGTGGAACACGTTGGGTACACTGCACATGGAGGCCGGCGCGGTGGTCGAGGCGGAGGCAGCGTTTTCCCACGCCCTTCGGCTCCAACCCGACCATGCCCAGGCGCGCGCGAATCTGGCCGCTGCGCGGAGCTACCGTGGCGACACCGCAGGCGCGACCCGCTCTCTTCTCGAAGCCTTCAAACAACGGCCCCAGGACACCAGCATCCAGGTACAGCTGGGCAACACCCTGATCCAGACCGGCAATCTCGAGACGGCGGCGAAGATGTTCCGTCGCGCCCTCCGTCTGGAGCCCATGAATCTCGATGCGGCAGCAGGACTCGCCACGGTCTGGGAACGACAGCAGCGTGCCCAGGATGCGCGGGCTCTGCTCGAACCGCTGGTGACAGCAGGCCACCGGGCTCCGAACCTGCTGGCAGCATGGGGTCTCGCCTGCCGGCGGACCGGAGAACTCGAGGCGCCGATACCGGTGCTGGAGGAGGCCCTGACCGGTCCGCTTCCTGCAGGCGCCCGCTTCACCTTGGGGCATGTACTCGGTGACCTTCACGACAAGCGCGGCGACACCGCAGGCGCGATGCGCTGCCACGGGTACGCGAACTCCGCCGACGGTCGTACCCATGAACCGGCGCATCATTGCCGTATCGTCGATCAGACGCTCATCCGCGCGACCCGGGACAAGGTGCAGGGCTGGGCACGAGCGCGTTCCCTACCTGGGCCCCGCATGGTGTTCATCGTGGGCATGCCGCGCTCCGGAACATCCCTCACGGAGCAGATCATCGGCACGCATCCCGCGGTACACCCGGCCGGCGAACGCGAGGAGCTTCCCCGGCTGGTCGAGAGTCTTGTGCGCCGGCTGGCTCCCGGTGGAAGCTGGCTCGATGCCGCAGAGCGACTTGGAGCCGACGCGTTGACCGACGCCGCGGCGTGGTACCGCGCGCGCGTGTGCGACGGCGCTGGATCGGCCGACGTCGTGACGGACAAGATGCCGCTCAACTACCGCTATCTCGCCCTGGTCTCCCGGATGTTTCCGGAGGCGCGGTTCGTCCACACCCAGCGGGCTCCGCTCGACACTGCTCTCTCCTGCTATTTTGCAAGCTTCAACTTTGCGTATGCCTTCACCAACAAGCTCTCATGGCTCGGGTACTGGATACGAGACCACGACCGTCTCCTCAACCACTGGCAGTCAGAGCTGGACGCACCACTGCTCGTCTCGCCGTACGAACGGCTGGTGGAAGACCTCGAGGGACGCGTTCGGGTCCTCCTCGACTTCCTCGACCTTCCCTGGCATGAGGCGTGCCTCGCCTTTCACGAGACCGACCGGGCCGTGAATACGGCATCGTATGCCCAGGTCCGTCGGCCCCTGTACGCGAGCAGCATCGGGCGCGCCCGGCCCTACAAACCGTTCCTTGAGCCGCTCATCTCGGCCATGACCGAAGCGCCCTGACGGACCGCTACGCCCCCGTCACGTCCGCGATGTGGGCTGCCCAGGTCACGCCCGCGACGGCCGGGAGTGCCGCCGGGTCGATCGCACCGCCCCCGAGGACGATTCGGGAGCTGTCGTGGATGGCGCTCCGCAGCTCGACCGCGAAGGTCGCGATCTCATCGGCCGGGACTGGCTGGATCACGGAAACACACACCAGCGCCGGGCGTCGCTCCCGGGCGACGCGGATCAGCTCTTCGGTGGGAACGTCTGCCCCGAGCCATGAAATCCGGTGCCCGCGCAGTGCCAGTTCGATTGCGAGGCCCATGAGTCCGAGCTCGTGCCGGTCCTCGGGGAATCCCGCACACAGGGCCACGGGCCCATCCGGCGGACCGGACCCGAGCGTCATGAGCATGCCCATGAAGCGTTCACGGACGAAACCGCTCGTGTAGTGCTCCTGCGCGATCGTGACCTTCCCTTCCCGCCACTCCACACCGACATCGCGGAGGATGGGGAAGAAGACACGATGAAGGCGGTCGGTGTAGGGCCGTGTGGCGAGCGAGTCCGCCAGGCGCACCGCCTGGGCCCGGTCGAATCGGAGCAGGGCGTCTTTCAACGCGGACCGAAGACCCGACAGCGCATCTGCTGGGGCCTCCGCCTCCAATGCCGCCACCGCGTTGCCCCGCTCCCGCAGAAGGGAAACGGCCTCCCCCACCTTGTACCCTGAGTCGACCAGCTGCTTCAGCGCCCGCAATGTCTCGATGTCCTGGTCGGAGTACTCCCGGTAGCCGTTGGGGAGCCGCACCGGTTTCACCAAGCCGTACCGGCGCTCCCACGCAAGCAGCGTGTTGCGCGGTACCTCCAGGATTTCGGAGACCGTCTTGATGCGGTAGCCCATGAGGTCAGTCCGGGTGAGCGCAAGGCGCCAGGTGGACGCATATGCTTTGAGTACGGAAGTAACATAACTGTGGACCCAGGGGGACACTTTCTTCGGAATCCGATCCGGGCGCCGTACACAGAATCGGCTTAACTGTATGCACATCCCTTGCAAACCATCAAACTGGGTTTCAAGAAACATGACGCGTCTACCCGCTTCCGCTGCCGCCCGAGTCACCCACGCGACCCCGCATCCTGTCCGCCCCGATGGGCGCTACGTGCTCTACTGGATGCTGGCAAACCGACGCACTCGGTACAATCATTCCCTTGAACACGCGGTGCGTCTCGCAGAACAGTTGCAGCAGCCACTGGTTGTTCTGGAGGGGTTGGGCCTCCGCTACCCCCATGCCAGTGCGCGGCACCATCGCTTCATCCTCGACGGCATGGCCGACACCGCACGACAGCTCGCCGACCGCCACGTGACGATGCTCAGCCACGTCGCGCGCCACCCCGGGAGTGGACAGGGTCTACTGCACACACTTGGTGAACATGCTTCCGCGGTCGTCTCCGACCTGACCTCCATTCCCCTTCTCCGACGCCTCGCGGCCCAGGCAGCCCGCCTGCCATGTCGCGTCGATCTCGTCGACAGCGTCGGACTGCACCCATTCTCCGCCTCTGATCGACACTTTCCGACAGCACATGCGTTCCGCAGGCATCTGCATCGGACGCTCCCCGCTCTTCTCGCCGGGGCTCCACATCCAGATCCCACCCAGACGATCCACCGGGGGGCCGAGCCGGACCTGCCCGACCTGTCCCGCTGGCAGTTCGAGACGCCCGAGACGCTCGTGGCGCTCGGCCGCGCGCTCGCGGACCTGCCAATCGACCACTCCGTCCCTCCCGTCGATGAGCCGGGAGGCGAGGTTGCCGCGCAGGCACGCTGGCGAACCTTCCTCGTCGACGGGCTCCCGGGCTACGCCGATGGACGAAACCATCCCGACGCAGACACCGCCAGCGGCCTGTCGCCGTACCTCCACCACGGACACATCTCGACCCATCAAATGCTCGCCGACATTGGCGAGGCCTACGGATGGGACCCCGGCGTGCTGGAGCCCGGCGGACGCGGGAGCCGAACCGGCTGGTGGGGCCTCCCTGCCGGACCGGAGGCCTACCTGGACCAGGTCGTGACATGGCGGGAGCTCGGACAGCTGTTCTCCTGGCATGTCCCGGACGCCCACGAATGGGAGACGCTTCCCGATTGGGCCAGGAAGACCCTGGATGTCCACGCAACCGACCCGCGCCCGGAGACCTATGACCGTGCAACGCTGGAGGCGGGCGAGACGCGCGACCGGATCTGGAACGCCGCGCAGCGGCAGCTTGTCGAGACGGGCCGCATGCACAACTACCTGCGGATGCTCTGGGGCAAGAAGGTCCTGCAGTGGTCTGCATCACCCCAGGAGGCATTCCAGACCCTGCTGTATCTGAATGACAAATACGCCCTGGATGGCCGGGATCCCAACAGCATCGCCGGTGTCGGATGGGTGTTCGGTCGGTTCGATCGGGCGTGGGGACCCGAGCGGCCGGTCTTCGGCAAGACCCGGTACATGACGAGCGCGAGCACCGAAAGAAAGCTCCGGCTCAAGGACTACCTCGCCCGCTGGGCACCGGAAGCACCTGCGCCTTGAATCCGCTCTGCCGCCGTGCCACGCTGCGTGAACGACTCCTTTCCCGCACGCTGATGGCGGCCACGACAACGCCAGTCGCCACGCCGACGCATCGGCGCCCTCGCGCCCCCTACAGCGGGACGATGTAGGCGAGGTCGAGGTCTGCCGACTGGTCTGTCGTCCCGGTCTCCACCCGCCCGAAGGCATCGGTGTTGCTCGAGGCGATGGCCTCGCCGGTCTCGTTCACGAGTCCGTCTACGTCCTGGTCCGCGTAGGCCCAGAGGTACACGACGGTACCGGCCGGCACGCCGAGGTTGTACGAGAAGCTTGACGTGCCAGTCAGGTCCGGCCACTCCACCTTCTCGAAGTCGTATGCATCAGACTCAATCGATGCGGTGCTCAATGCGCCGTTCGGCCGGTACTTCAGGGCGGCGACGTAGACTGTCGTTCCGGAAGGCAGGTCGTCGAAGGTCCCCCCAGCGACGCCCACATGGCCCGTCAGGCTGACGAACGGCACGACGCTCAACGGCGTATCGCCTTCTCCGACCGGCACCTGGATCTCGTAGCCAGAGAGGTCGGACGTCTCGATGGAGATGGGGTTCCCGCTCGTATCCGGTGCGGACACGTACGAACCCCAGGTGTCGGCGGGGTCGATCAGCCCGTTGCCGTTGCTGTCGTAGGCACCGACGAGGTTCATCTCGCCCTGCCCCGGGCAGGTCTCCAACGAGTAGCTGCCCTCGCCGCCCGTCGCAGTCGCGGTGGGCTCTACCCAGGCGAAATCCGTCGGTCCCGCGCCTGCGGTCGTCGTGAGCATGGCCAGCGTGAGCGTGCCCGTGCTGAATGTCGATGCTGTGATGCTGAAGTCGCCGTCGATCACCAGGTCGCAGGAGGACCCGCCCGACCCCGACCCCGACCCCGACCCCGAGCCCGAGCCCCCGCCGGCGTCCGCCGCGACCAGGATGGTGATGTCAACGTCTTCGAGGACGGCCCCATCGGTGACGTCGAGTTCCGACGGATGGACGCCAATCGGGTCATCCGTCTCGATCACGAAGTTGTTCCCTTCGTCGAGGCTCGCGTAGACGCCGATCGGTCCAGCTCCACACATGCTCACCGTCATCTCGTAGCTGTTGCCCGTGAAGGAGGGCGCGCGGACGGCGTCCGATCCGACATAGCGGAGCGATGTACCGGTATCCGACGTCGCCGAGACGAAGATCGGTCCGAAGGGGAACTCCCCGCCGAAGTAGGTGGCCTCGTCGACCTCCTCCCGTCCGTCCGGACCGTCGATGTAGGCCTCGACCGTGATCGTTCCCCGTACGGTCGCGGTGATCGCAGGCCCGGGCTCCTCCGTATCGGTGTCCGTGTCCGTGTCCGTATCCGTGTCCGGATCGGTGTCCGTGTCCGGATCGGTCCCGACATCGGTATCGGCATCGATGTCGCCCGCCGTGTCCGTCTGGATGCCTGCCGTATCGCCGACTCCGAACTCTTCGTCCTTGGTGTCGCATGACGCGGCGATGAGCCCGAATCCACAGAGTGACAGCAGTCGACGGTTCATGGGTTCCTCCAGCGCGCGGTTTCCCCGCGGAGACTCCAGTGTCTCATTTCATCTCCAGATTTACAACTCCTGCCGCCGTGCGGAGAACGCCCTCCACGGGGCGCAGGGCGTCCCGAAACGATTCCGGCGCATCGCGCCTGGCGCATCCGGACGCCAATCCGGCGCCTGCTCGGGCGCTACGGCTTGCTCATGGATCCGGACGGACCTTCCGTGACCGCTCGGTCGTCCGTCCCGCCATCCATCGCCCCTGCCTGCACTCGGCCATCAGCAGCGCAGGCCCGGTCGCCGTCCCGACCGAAATGCCTTGCCAGCGTACTCGTGACCGACGGCGTCGTGCCGCAGCAGCTCCCGATGAGTGTCGCACCGACGTCCACCCACGTCCGCGCGAACCCGAGGTACCGTGCGTCGCCTTCTGGCGCCGGACCCCAGCCCATGCCCTCCCTCGGTGATCCGGCATTCGCATACGCGCCAAACGGCACCCCACAACCCGCGATCGCCTGGACATAGGCGAGCGTCTGAGACGCGGGGATGCAGTTCACCAACACGGCTGATGCACCTTCATCGACAGCCTTCCGGGCGATCCGTCCGACCGCACGGGGCGTGAGCAGGTCGGCACCGGGTCCGGCCGTGAGTGCGAGCCAGGTCGGCCGACCCGTACCGACTGCGGCCCGGACCGCAGCGAGCGCCTCCTTCTCATGGGGGAAGGTCTCGCAGAGCAGCAGGTCACAGCCCGCCTCGTGCAGCACCGCGGCGGTCTCGGCGTGCTCGCGGCCCGGGTCGATCGGAGAAAGTTCCGGCCGGTAACAGTCTTCCAGCGGAGCGATGCTCCCCGCCACTCGGACCCCCTGGGGCGCAGCAGCCCGGGCCAGCATCACGGCTTGTCGGGCTCGATCCGCCCATCCAGACCCCCACGCCCGCGCCGTCGTGCGGAAGGTGTTCGCGGTGAGGACGTGCGCCCCGGCCGCAGCATGGCGGCGGTGCACCGCGGAGACAGTCTCCGGCGATGTCTCGAGGGCATGCGCCGACCACTGCGGGGCGCCCATGGCGACGCCTGCTTCAGCCAGCGCTGTTCCCATCGGCCCATCGAGAATCGTCAGTCCCATGGTTTCTCCTACCCTGGCGCGGCGGCTCATCGAGGGATCGGTTGCTGGACCTCGCGCCGTGCGGCGTTACTCCGCGGTTTCTCGGAGGAGTCGCTCGTGTTCGTCCGCACCGCCACCCTGCCACATCGCGCCCTCCGGAAGCTCGCTCGCGCCCTTGCTGGCGGCGGCCGCCCCCCCCCTCCCCCGCGACCCGCCGACGCCTGGGAGCTCCGGCAGGCCCGCGCAGCTCGCGGTCTGGCACCCGGTCCTACGGCGGCGGGCAACGCGCCCGCGAGAGCTTCGGCTGCCGGCCAAGACCGTGGTCACGACCACGACCATGACCATGGACACGACCACGACCATGGACACCAACACGCGTCTGGAGCACCGCCCAT
>JAYYRS010000431.1:0-2571 GCA_036126975.1 Myxococcota bacterium | reverse complement strand
TTGCGCATTGCCTGGCTCATGAGGCGGGCCTGGGAGCCCACCGTCGCGTCCCCCATGTCGCCGTCGAGCTCCGAGCGTGGGACCAGCGCGGCGACGGAGTCGACGACGACCATGTCGATGGCACCAGAACGCACGAGCGTTTCCGCGATCTCCAGTGCCTGTTCCCCGCAGTCCGGCTGGGACACAAGCAGTTCGCTGGTCCGGATCCCGAGCGCCTCCGCATACGTGAGGTCGAGGGCGTGCTCGGCATCGATGAATGCCGCCACGCCACCGTTCTTCTGGCACTGCGCGATGGTCTGGAGCGCGATGGTGGTCTTTCCGGAGGACTCTGGCCCGTAGATCTCGACGATGCGACCCTTCGGAAGGCCGCCGATTCCGAGCGCGATGTCGAGTCCGAGACCGCCCGTGGAGTAGGTCTCCACCTGGGGCAGCTCGTCGGAGCCGAGGCGCATGATCGAGCCCTTTCCGAACTGGCGTTCGATGGAGGTGACGGCGGCGTCGATGGCCTTGAGGCGCTTGGGGTCGAGGGGCATGGGAGGCTCCTGGGGTGGGAAACGAGGCGGGGTCTCGGGTGGGTGAACGTCCGTACAGTAATGATGTGGATATGGTGCGTCAATGACCATTGTAGGACATAATAAGTCCGGAGTCAGGCGTCGGGAGACAGTTTCGCCAGCAGCTTCCGGTGGAGGCCACCAAAGCCACCGTTGGACAGCACCGCCACGACATCTCCGGGCGCGACCTGTGCAGCGACCTGGGATGCGATGGCGTCCGCTCCTGCGTCTGGCGGCAGCGGCCCGTCGGGGCCGACACCCCACAAGAAGGCCTCGTTCCCGCGGCTCCGGATGTCTGCGACCAGCCTGCCTGCGTCCATCCGGTCTGTCTCCGCGATACGGGCGAGGTCCTGTGGCGGCGCGACCACCGCGATGTCAGCCTCGTCGAATGCCGCCGCATATGCGGCCTGGAAGACGTTGCGACGGCTCGTATTGGACCGCGGTTCGAAGATCGCCCAGATGCGTCTGCCCCCGAACCGGAGCCGAAGGGCTTCGAGCGTGAGCTTGACCGCCGTCGGATGGTGGGCGAAGTCGTCAACCACCGTGACGCCACCGGGGTCGCCGATGACTTCTTGTCGGCGTCGTACACCGGCATACGCGCGGAAGCCGCGGGCCAGCTCGTCGGCTGTGAGCCCTTCGCGTTCCAGCGCGGCGACGGCAGCCACCTGGTTGTACAGATTGTGTTCACCGACGAGGAGTGTCGTGAACGTGCCGAAAACCTTGCCCTCGCGCAGTACGCTGAAGGTCATCTGCCCCGTCGATGTGTCGACGGATTCGATTCGTCCATCCCAGTCCTGTCCGGGCCCGGAGCGGCGGACGGCACACCCTGCCTCGGCCGCGACATCGGCCACGCTGTCGTGGTCCCACCGTGCGACCACGCATCCGTCGTCCGGCATGATCGCCATGAGCTTCCGGAAGCTCTCCTGGCAGTGTCCGATGTCTCGGTAGATGTCCGCGTGGTCGAACTCGATACTGGTGAGAATGACCGTCTGGGGACGGTAGTGAAGGAACTTGGGCCCCTTGTCGAAGAATGCGGTGTCGTATTCGTCCCCCTCGATGACGAAGTGGGAGCCGCGTGCTGCTCGTGCGGTGCGATCAAAGTTCCCGGGCACGCCGCCGACAAGGAAGCCCGGGTCCCTTCCCGCCGCCTCGAGCAGCCATGCCGCGACCGTGGTGGTGGTCGTCTTGCCGTGCGTCCCGGCGACCACGATGCTGCGCTTTCCTTCCAGGAACCGCGCGCCGAGGAGTCCGGGAAAGCTCATGTATGGCAGGTCCTGCCGTAGCACCTCCTGCGCCTCTGGATACACCTTTCGAACCACGTTCCCGACGACGACGAGGTCCGGCACCGGTTCAAGGTTGCGAGGCTCGTAGCCGACCATCGGGTCGACGCCGATCCGAGCCAGGTAGTCCGACATGGGAGGGTAGATGACGTTGCCATCGGACCCGGTGACCCGGTGCCCCGCGTCGACCAACATGCCCGCCAGGGCCGCCATTGCGGTGCCCCCGATCCCCATGATGTGGATGTGATGGTGATTGTCAGGAAGCGATGTCAGCTGTGGCATGGGGGCCTCGGCGGGGGCGTCAGCGGACGGACGCCAGGAAGGGCAGGAGAGACAGGGGACAGCGGGGGTCAGCGGCCAGACGGGCCAGCATCGGAGGGTCGTCGATGTCGTAGCAGATGGGCAGGCAGCTGACACCGATGCCGAACAATCGCGCGCGCTCGAGGCTGCATGCCAGGGTGTGTTCGCTGGACCAGGGCACATCCTGGAACAGTCGTCCCGTGTCGTCGTTCCCGCCTGTGCCGTTCACGCACACGGCCCAGTAGCCGCCGTCTTCGCTTGGCCCGAACACCGCTGGCGTGGGCGCGCGTGCGGCCTCGATGAGCCAGCCTGGGGAGAAGATCGGACAGTCCGTGCCGAGGGCGATCCGGCGCCCTGGCCCACGGAGTGCATGCGCCAGCCTGGCTCCGAGATCTCCGGAACCCTGCGGCTCCACGGAGCATCCGACCGTGCGCATCCGC
>JAYYRS010000430.1:0-15671 GCA_036126975.1 Myxococcota bacterium | reverse complement strand
GGCATCGTCGTCGCCGGACTGCCGTGCGTCCTGCTGGTGGCGGGCGGCCTTCCGGGCGCCTGGATCCTGCTGGGGCTGGCCGCCGCCATCGAGCTCGCCGACCCGCTCTGGATGGGTCCGGATGTGACCAGCATCGGCTGGTGGGCCATCGGTGCCGGGGCGGGCGTCGCCGCGGTCGGCGAGGTGGCCGAGCTCCTGTCCGGAAGCATCGGCGCGCGAACCGGGGGCGGGACCCGCCGGGGCATGGTGGGCTCGGTCCTCGGCGGCCTGCTCGGTGCCGTCGCTGCGACCTTCCTCGTTCCAATCCCGCTCGTCGGAACCCTCATCGGGATCCTGGTCGGGACCTTCACGGGCGCCTGGATCGGCGAGACGACAGGAGCCGCGGCTGTGGGCCCCAAGGAGGCCCTACGGCCCGCCCTCGCCGCCACCGTCGGTCGGGTCGTCGGCACCGTCGTCAAGGTCGGGGTCGCCCTCATCGTCTGGACGCTGGTCAGCGCCGCCGCCGTCCAGACCCTGCTCGGCTGAGCCCGGCTGCGCGCGCGCCTGTTCGGACCGCAGCTGGCGCGCCATCTTGTCGCCGCCCTCCTCGAAGGCGAACGTGCAGGGGACCTCGACCGCGCCGCCGTCCGGCCCGGTGCCCCGTGTGAGGACCGTGATGCCGCCGCGCTCCTCTTCCTGCTCCTCGATCTCGGTGATGGCGGCGTACGCCAGCGTCGCCCCTGCACCATCGGCGACCCGGACGAGCCGGTCGTCCATCAAGGCGCATGCCGTCGTGCCGTCCCGCATGGCCGACTCGTCGTGCCAGGCGAGCGGAACCTCGGTCATCTCGACGACCTTCGCCTTGCGCATCGGCGCCATCTGCCAGACGGCGACCTGTCCGCCCGGGATCAGCTTGGCAGGCCCCACCTCGTCGGCCGCCTGCAGCATGCTGAGCGTGGCGGAACCCATGCCCACCAGCCCGAGCATGCCGAATACGACCAGGATGCCTGCGTACGCAGCGAAGCCGCAGCCTGGGAGGCTCTGGGGGTCGACCGGGGCGTCGGGATCCTGCATGCGGTCTCGCTATCGCTGGTGGCCATGCCGGTCCAGACCGCGGCCGCCTCGCCTTCTTCACTGCGCGGGGGTACACCGCCGCCATGGCCCGCGCACCCGCCATCGCATTCTTCGACCTCGACCGCACGCTGATCGCGACCAACTCGGCGAAGGGCTGGGTCCGGAGGCAGATCCGGCAGGGGCACGTCTCCCGGAGGCAGGCGGCCCGCGCGGGCCTGGCCATGGGGCTGTACCGCCTGGGCGTGGCCGACATGGAGCGCCTGATCCGGGGCGCCGTCCGTGAACTCGAAGGCGAGGACGAGGATGACCTCGCCGCCCGAAGCCTCACCTACTGGCAGGAGGAGGTCGCCGGGACCATCCGGCCGGGCGCGCGCACCGCCATCGCGCACCATCGGAGCCACGGCGACCGGCTGGTGGTGCTGACCGCGAGCAGCCCGTACCTGGGAGAAGCCGCGCGCGCAGCGCTGGAGATGGATGCGGTGCTCTCGAACCGCTTCGAGGTGCGGGACGGCCGGTTCACCGGGGTGGCCCTCGACCCGCTGTGCTTCGGGATGGGCAAGGCCACGCTCGCCGCGGAGCACGCCGCCGAGTTCGGCATCGACCTGGCGGATTGTTCCTTCTACACGGACTCCTTCACGGACCTGCCCGCCATGGAGGCGTTCGGGGATCCCGTCGCCGTCCATCCCGATCCCCGCCTGCGCCGCGCCGCGCGCAAGCGCGGATGGCGCGTCGAGCAGTGGGGTCCGGTGGGATAGGCTCCGCACCTCGATACGCCGGAGCGTCCCCATGTCCGACCTGCCCACCGACCCGCCCGAGGACACCGACGCAGATGCGCGCGCCGTCGACGCCTTCCAGGCGCACCACCGGGAGTTCCGGGACGGCCGGGAGGACGGGCTGACTCCGCTGCAGACATTGGACCTGCAGGCGGTCGGGGATGTCGACGAACTGCTCCGGGCGATGGGCCGGACCGCCTTCGGGGGCCGGCGCATGGGCGATGCGGCCGACACCCTGGAGGCCATGGTCCGCGACCCGGGGTGCTCGGTGGTGCTGACGCTGTCGGGCGCGATGACCGTGGCGAAGATGGGCCTCGTGATCACGGAGATGATCGAGCGGGGGTGGGTGCAGGCGGTGGTGTCCACGGGTGCGCTGATGACCCACGGCCTCGTCGAGCTGACCGGAATGGAGCACTACAAGGCCGACCCCGACGTCGACGACAGGGAGCTGTTCCACAAGGGCTACAACCGCGTCTACGACACCTACGAGATGGAGCAGAACCTCAACGACCTCCAGCGCCACATGGTCCAGACCTTCGACACCATGCCGACCGATCGCCGCTGGGGCTCGTGGGAGCTGTGCCGACGCATCGGAGAGGACCTCGACCGTCCGGGCATCCGCGGCATCATGGTCAGCGCAGCCCGGCGGAACGTGCCGATCTACATCCCAGCCTTCACCGACTCGGAGCTCGGCCTCGACCTCGCGACCTGGCTGGTCTCCCGGCTCAAGGCCGCCGAAGGGGGGTCGGCGAAGGACAAGCTCCTCGACCTCCGATCGCCGTTCGATCCGTTCCTCGACCTCGGCCACTATGCGTCGCTGGTCAGCCGCAGCCCCCGCATGGGCATCTTCACGATCGGGGGAGGCGTGCCGCGGAACTGGGCACAGCAGGCGCCGCCGTTCATCGACGTCCTGAACACCGCACTGGATGAGGACGTTGTGCTGAACCGGTTCCGCTACGGCCTGCGCATCTGCCCCGAGCCTCCCCACTGGGGCGGCCTGTCCGGCTGCACCTACTCCGAGGGCGTGAGCTGGGGCAAGTTCGTTCCGCCTGCCGAGGGCGGCATGTACGCCGAGGTTTTCAGCGACGCGACCATCGCGTGGCCCTTCATCGTCAAGGCCGTGGCAGAGCGGCTTGACAAGGCCGGATTCGTGCCGGGGAATCCGATCGACGGCCGATAGGAACCCGCGGGGGCATCCCGGTGTCGGAGGCACCATGTTGATCGCCGGACTCCTGACCGCCCTCCTCGTCGCGCCCGCTGCGGGGGCTCCGCCCTCCGACCCCGTGCCGCTCCGCGATGCTGCGACCGCGGCGGGCGCATCCTGGCCCCTCGCAGACGTGTGGATCCACATCGACAAGTCGGACCGTTCCCTCGTGCTGTATTCCGGCAAGACCGCCGTGAAGCGCTACCGTGCCGGATTGGGCGACCCGGTGGGCGACAAGACCCGGCAGGGGGACCGGAAGACGCCAGAGGGGACCTTCCGCGTCGTCACCCGCAACCCGCGGTCGCGCTTCCACCTGTTCCTCGGGCTGGGCTACCCGACCGCAGAGGACGCCGAGCGAGGGCTCGCAGCCGGCCTGGTCACGCAGGCCCAGGCCACCCGCATCCAGGAGGCGGACGCGGCACGGCGCCAGCCCCCCTGGAACACGGCGCTTGGCGGTGCGATCGGGATCCATGGGGAGGGCGGCAGCAGCGATTGGACGCTCGGCTGCATCGCCGTCGAGAACGCCGAGATCGAAGAGCTGTGGTCCGTGGTGCCCATGGGGACCCGGGTGGTCGTGGCGCCCTGAGTGCCGCGCGTCCGGAAGGGCGGTGGCCGCTGCGTTGCGGCTCAGCCCCCCAGGCCGATGCTCGAGAGCAGCGCATCGCGCACGACCTCGTTCACCACACAGGCGAGGATCAGCGACACCGCGAGGCCCGTGGCCGCGAGCCCGGCGTCCCGGAGCATCATCCGCACGGCGGCGCCGGTTGACCGATCCCCCGACCCCCGCAGCGTCATGGCGAGCTCGCGCCCCCCCAGCAGCCCGAGGAACACCCAGGTGGTCGACATCGGCACCTTGGAGTGCAGCTTGAAGTAGAAGAGGATGACCGCGTAGACGAGCGCAATGATGGTCGCCGCGCGGAGGTCGAAGACGTCCGACTTCTCCTCGACGATCTGCTGGATCCGCTCCCCGCCCATGCGGAACAGGATGCCGAGCCCGATGAAGATGACGCCGGCGAAGGCGCAGAGCTCGATGAAGTCGAGCTGCCGCGGCAGGTAGACAGCGATGTTGGCGGCATCCTGCTGGATCCATACGCTCCACAACAGGCCGGACGCCAGCCACTGCGCGACCCGCCAGCCCGGGTGGGGCGTGCCGGTGAACCAGCGGTCGAACGCCTTGGCGAGAGACAGCCAGACGACCATGGCGATCACGAACGCGAGGCCGTAGCCCAGGAAGCTCTTCGACAGCACCTTTCCGATCCCCGAGCCCTTCGTCGCGAAGCTGGAGAGGAGCAGGAGCGTGGTCGAGACCGGCATCTTCAGGCGAGTCAGGATGATCAGGAAGACCGGCGCCGCGACCGCGAGGAAGGAGAACTCCGTGGGCGCGGTCTCGAATCCCTTGGCCGCCAGCCGCTGGTAGGTGACGTCTCCATCGAACTGCACCCAGGACCACGCGACCGTCGCCAGGAAGATGCCGCCGATGAACAGCCAGAGCTTCCACCATGCCTGGTCCTTGTTGGACGCGATGAAGGTGCCGATGGTCTGGATGGAATCATTGGCGACGGCTGCGTAGCCAGCGAGCAGGAAACCCACCCAGCGAGCGATGTCCGGCATGTCGGCGGTGGCGGCCGACACCACGAACGCGACAGAGACGAATGCGAGGAATCCCCGCTCCCTGCGCACCCCGTCGGTGAATCGGTGCTGCAGGCCACCACGCGGGCGGTCGCCTGGGGTCTGCGGACCAGCGCCGTCGCTCATCAGAGTCCTCGACCGAGCGGGATGGGGGTGGAATTCCACAGGCCCGCTCTGCGCGCGGCCCCTATGCCGCTGGCCCCTCCGCGGCACGGCAGCCCCGCGCGGATGCGGCCGGGCGGCTGACCCGGACCGACCATCACGACGAGAAGGGAAGCCCGGAAACGGTGGCCGCCCGCTCGCCATCCGAGGCCCGGACCGTCACGGCGGTGCCCGGCTCCCAGGCGGTCTTGCGCAAGACCCCCAGGGCGCGCACGCGACCGCCTGCCGCGGTCGCGGAGGACACCGTCCCCACGACCGTGTCGCCCAGGAGCACTTCGGCCCCCTGGGGCGGCGTTGCATCGCCCTCGACCTCGAGTCCCGTCAGCCGCTTGTTGATGAGTCCTTTCACGTCGATCCGGTTGATGACCTCCTGGCCGACGTAGCAGCCCTTGTCGAACGCACACACCTCCTCGTTGAAGCGGAGCTCGTGGACCATCGACTTGTCCGTCCCGTCCTGGGGCCAGGCCGCCCGCCCTGCGTGGATGCGGAGCGCATCGAGCGTCTCGAGGCCACAGGGGAGCGCACCAACGGACCGGAGACGGTCCCAGATCCCACCCACCCCCGTGACCGGAACGATCAGGTCGAACCCCCCCAATGCGGTCCGATCCCGCCGGGCGATCCGGACTCCGGACGACGCGTCGAGCACATGGGCGCGCTCGACCTCGGGCGTCGGAAGACCGGCCTGCTCAAGGGCGCTGGCTGCGGCCGGTCCCTGAACGCTCAGGAGCGTGACCTCCCCCGCGAGCTCGTCGACCTCGATGTCGTCCAGGATCAGGAACATCCGGTAGCGTTCCTGGAACCACGTTGCGCTCACGCCGTCCAGCACCACGAGGAAGTGGTCATCGCGGACGCAGTAGAGGTCGAGCAGTCCCTGGACGCGCCCCCGGTCATCGCACATCGCATTGCGGTTGCCACGGCCGACCTGCAGCCGCTTGATGTTGTTGGTGAACATGCCGTTGGCCCAGCGCCGGGCGTCGTCGCTCGTGAGCGTCAGGACCGGCACGTGTGCGAGGTCGATGACCCCTGCGCCGGAGCGCACGCCGCCGACCCCCGCCTCGGACGCGCCATGGGCGATGGGAACCATCCAGCCGTCGGTGTCGGCCAGGGATGCGCCGGATTCGACATGGCGTGCGAACAAGGGGGTGCGGTTCATCCGGATCTCCGGGTCGGGCCCAGTACGGGGGGTCACGCGTCGTCGTCATCATCCGTGCGCGGCGACGGGGACCGCGGCATGATCACCGTCTTCTCGCCCGCGAGCTCTTCCAGGAGGTCGTCATCGGGGATGATCGTGGCCCCGGGCCGCAGCGCCCCCGGCGGAAGCTCCGTCGGCGCAGGAGGTTGCAGCGGTGGCGTGGCGGGCGGCGAGCGGCGGGCCGGTGGACGCGGCAGGGCGACGGTGGGGGCGTCCGCTGCGGTCGCATCGCTTGCCTCCGGCGCCGACTTCGCGGGCGCGGGCGCGGGCGGTGCGGGCGCAGGAGCCGGCGGTGCGGGCTCCGGTTCCGCGGGCGCGGGTGCGGGCGGTGCAGGCGCAGGGGCTGGCGGTGCGGGCGCAGGGGCTGGCGGTGCAGGCGCAGGAGCCGGCGGTGCGGGCTCCGGTTCCGCGGGCGCGGGGGCCGGCGCAGCGGCTTCCGGCTCAAGCTCTGCCGGCGCAGCCGCTTCCGGCTCCGGCTCCGGCTCTGCCGGCGCAGCCGCTTGCGGCTCCAATTCCACGGGCGGTGTCGGCACCGGCGCTGTCGCTTCGGCGTCCGCCAGCGGCTCCGGCGCAGGCGTCGGCGTGGGCATGGCATCAAACGAGACGCCATCGGTCACCGCAGCCGGTGCGGCCTTCTCGGCGGCCTTCTGGCGTCGGCGTCGGATCAGGAAGACGGCGATGCCGCCCACCACGAGAGCGACGAGACCACAGCAGAGCAGGCCCGTGACGAGGGCGGCGATGGCCATGATGGATGCGATGTCCATGCTTTCCCCGACAGTTGGGCCGGCTGGGCGGCATGCGGCTATGTTCGCACGCGCGCGGTGCTCCGGCGTATCCACATCGGAGCCGCACCGCAGGTGCCTCCCGGAGAGACGACCCGCCATGAGAATCGACCTGCCCGGCCGCATCCGGCTGGACCTGCCCGACTCGCTGCTCGATCCCGCCGTTCCCGTGGGCGCGCTCGGTCTCGTCCTCGCCCTCGCCGGCTCGCGCTTCTACCGCCTCGCCATCATCGCGCCCGGATTTGCGCTTGGCGTCCTCGCCGGACTCGAGGTCCCGGGAAACGAGCAGACCCGCATGATCGCAGCGATCGCGCTGGGGGTGATCGGAGCCGCGGTCCTGCATCTGCTCGAGCGGTTCGCCGTCCGGATCGGCGGTGCCTTCCTTGCGGCCGGCCTCGCACAGGTCGGCGCCCCCCTGGTCACGGGGCAGCCGAACGACTGGTACGTTCCCGTCGCCGGCGGCGTCGTCGGCCTGCTGCTGTTCCCCCGGCTCTATCGCCAGCTCCTGCCCGTCATCACCGCGATCATGGGTGGACTGTGCGTCGCATGGTCGGTGGGCGCCGCTGCAGACCTCCGGGTCGTCAGCGTGGTCGCCGCGGTGGGCTGCGTGGTCCAGATCGCCAGTGGCGGTCGGGGTGGCGGCACAGCCGTCCAGAAGGCGGACTGACGTCGGCGGACGGACCGCAGGCTACGGCCGGAGCGTGGAGAGCGCAAAGCGCGGCGCGATGCCTTCCCGCCTGCACAGCGCCTGGAGTCTCGCTGGATCGGCGCGTGCCGTCGGTGCGTCGGCGAGCGATGGCCAGTGGATGCCCCGTGTGATGAGCACCGTGTCCAATCCGGCCGCCCGGCCGCCCGCGACGTCATGCTCCAGCGAGTCGCCGATCGCCAGTCCGCGTCTCCAGCCGGGGGAATGGGCAAGCGCCGCGTCATAGATTGCCGCGCCCGGCTTTCCCCAGCTCCGGACACGCCCCCCCATGGCGGCATAGCGGGCCGCGAACGTCCCGGGACAGAGGCAATGGCTCCCATCGGGCTGGACGCTCACGCGATCGGGGTTGAGACAGAGCAGGGGCAGATCGCGCTCGACCCCTGCCCGCAGGATCGGATCGAACGCTTCCTCGGCCTCGCGCGTGATGCCACTGACGACAAGAACGTCCGCGTCTCCCGGCCGGTCCGCCATCGGGAAGCCCATCTGGGCCAGGACCGATGTGGGTCCCGGTGCCGACAACACGCTCCACGCACGCCCGAGCCGACCCGCTGCCCGCTCTGCATCGAGCCAGACCCGGGCGAGTTCTCCCGCAGTGAGCATGGCATCGTAGAGATGGTCCGCGAATCCGAGGCCCCGCAGGATGTCGACCGACGGCGCTGCGGGCCGGCTGGAGTTGCTGACCAGAACGACGGGCTTGCCAGTCGCCCGCATGGCCTCGAGCGCCGGGACCGCGCCCACATGGGCCCGCTCCCCGTCGTGCATGCACCCCCATTGGTCGACAATGAAGACGTCATAGTCGGGGAGGATGTCGAGCAGCCCATCCAGGATGCGTGGCACGGAGGCTCCCATCGCGCAGGGGCAAATGCGTAGCGCGCTTTCCCGCCTTCAGCCGCTGCCTTCTGCTGCCCGCACCCCCACCATCGGCGGCATGGACTCGACCACGCATGCCCCGCCGGCGAGCTGGGCATCCACCAGGGCTTCGCTCGCCCGGTGCAGCATGTCGTCGACGCGCGCGCGCGGCGCCCCTGCGGGATGCGTCGCCGTGCCGATGCTGCATGACAGGGACGCGCGCTGCCCACCGACGATCATCAATCGCTCGTCGGCGAGCGACCGCAGTCGACCCGCCACCCGCGCGGCCATGCCCGCGTCGCACGGGTACAGGACCACGACCATCCCTCCGCCCGCGACGCTCGCCACGATGTCGTATTCCCGGACGCACTCCCGGATGCGCGCCCGCAGCTCATCGTCGATGGCCTTGGACGCCGAACCGCCGTGCGCCGCGACCAGTGGTGCCACCGCGTCGGCCTCCACGGCCAGCACGCTCACGGCCTCTTCCTGTCGTGCCGCGCGGGCGAGCATGTTGTCGAGCATCAATCGCGCCAGCGCGAGGTTCGTCGTCCCGGCGGTCCGGTCCATGCTCGGGGCCGTCTCGGCCATCAGTCGTGCGCGCGCCAGCGTCCGCCGCGTCCGCGCCGCGGTTCGCGCCTGACCGAGCACCGCGGACCGATGCGCACGGTCTCCGAGGCCGTGGAGGACGGCGTCCGCTCCCGCATCCGCCACCGCCTGCGGGTCCTCCTCGGCGCTGGGAACCGCCAGCACGGAACAGTCCTGGGTCACCGCGCGCACCGCACGGACGAGGGGCGCCACCGGTCGTCCCAGGCCCGGTCCGGAGAGCAGCACGATGTCCGCAGCATTGTCCAGGGCCGGCTGGACCGCTTCGGCGGTCCGTACGACGGTGGCGACCTGCAGCCCGAGTCGGGTCGCCGTGGCCTTCCAGACCTGGGCTCCGACATCGTCGGTCGCGAGCAGGATCGTGGTCATGAACCCTCCATTCCACCGCGGCCCGGCGTCGCGGGACGGCAGCCCCACGCCCCGGACCGCGCGTGGCGTCGCAGTGGGCGCAGCGGCCTGCCGCAGGTGCGGCGGGCCCAAGCGTTGGCAGGGAGGGGTACGGATCGACGGCCGGGTCGCATGACCCCCGTGGCGTCTTCCTGGGTCGAAGCCTTCCCGGCGGGCAGCGCCCGGAGGCCCGGCGCGCTACCCCCCCGGCAGCCCCTGCGCGGGGCCAGAACCCGATCGGGAGCAACCATGGACGAGCACGTCGAAGGGACCATCCACCTGCGGGGAGAGCCGGATTCGCTCGTCGTCGAGATCGATGCCGGCGGAACCTCCCTGCGCCTTCCGGTCGAGGCGCTGGCGCCTGCCTTCGCACATCCCGTCGCGTTCACGCACGTCGTCGAAGCACTCCTGGTGGAACTCGAAGAGAACCAGGGCACGCTGCCACCGGGTGTGCTGGAGGCAGTGGCGGGCATCCTGGATGCGTCCGCGGCTCGGGCACGCGCCCTGCTCGGGGCCCGGTCGTCGTGACGACATCGGCCCATGTGGGCCTGCTGATCGGCGAGGAGCATCTTCCAGCCGAACTTCACGGTCGTGTTCCTGCCGGCGCGTGGGGCGATGAACGCGCACGGGGCCGGCGCTGGCTGGACACGACGCGCCTGCCGGCTGCGCTCGCCGCCTCTGCGGTGGCATCAGCCGCCCACCTGCCGATCCGGGGGACGCTGGTGCACGGCGATGCCGCTGCGGGGATCGGCTGGTGGGAGGCCCACGGCGATGGTCCCCTGCACGCGGTCTACGCAGACCCCCCCTACAACACGGGGTCATCCGATCTGCCCTACCCGGATGACCTGCCCCGGGACGACTGGCTGGCGCGCTTCCCGCCGCTCCTCGCATCGGCGTGGTCGCTGCTCGCCCCGGGCGGCGCGATGTTCTGCAGCATCGACGACACGCTGCTCTTCCACCTCAAGCTCGCGATGGACCAAGCGCTTGGAGAGGACGCATTCCTGGCGGCCATGCCGTGGCTGAAACGGTACTCCCCCGCGCCCGATGTGCGGGGCATTGCCTACGTGCATGAGACGGTGCTGGCGTGGCGACGCAGCGCTGCATTCCGGCCCGGTCGCCTTGCGCCGACCGCCGAGAAGCTCCGCCGCTACCAGAACCCCGATGATGATCCACGCGGCCGGTGGAAGGCGATGGACTACACCTGCCGATTCACAAGGGAGGAGCGACCGAACCTCTGGTATCCGGTGCATCGACCGGATGGCTCCGAGGTGTGGCCCTCCGCCACGCGCGTCTGGTCCTGCTCCAAGGCCATGCACGCCGAGAACGTGCGATCGGGACGGGTCTGGTGGGGCAAGACGGGTCGGAACCGGATGCCCGCGCTCAAGAAGTTCCTCTCCGAGGTCCCAGAGGGCATGCCGGCTGCATCGGTGCTGCATCACGAACAGGTCGGACACACCGACGGCGCGGCCCGCGCGCTCCGTGCCGTGCTGCCTGGGGTCAAGTACACCCCGAAGCCGACCGGTCTCGTGCGCCACCTGTGCGCGATCGCGTCCGTTCCCCCCGGCGGCGTCGTCCTCGATCCGTTCGCGGGCTCGGGGAGCACCGGCGCTGCGATGATCGAATCGGAGCGCGCCGCGGGCGAACCGCATCCCTTCGTACTGATCGAACATGGCGCTGTGTTCGACAAGATGATCCTGCCGCGGATCGCCCGCTTGACGCACGCCGGCACTTGGGATCGTGGACGACCCTCCGCCCACGCGCCGCTCGGTGTCGCGCACCGGGTCGTGCGGTTCGGCAAGCCGGGCGACCTCGGGACCGAGCGACATCGCCACCTGCCGTAGACTCCCCGTCTGGAGGAACCACGACCCCGCGCGCACCAGATCGTCCGACGCCGGCCGCCACCGGACACCACAGCCCCGAAGCCTGGCTCCGCCTGCTCGGGGCTGCTCGTGTGGGACGGCTCTCCGGACAGCTGGTCGTGTCCAGGGATGGACATCGTCGCACCCTCCATCTCGTGGAGGGCGACCCGGTGGCCTTCTCCTCGACGGTGCCTGGCGAGGGCATCGCGAGCGCCCTCGTGGATGCCGCGGGTGTGTCATCCGCCACGGCCGACGCGTGGGTGAAGGCGGCGTCGCCCCCGGTCTCCGTCCTGGACGACCGCCTCTCGGCGGGCGACCTCTCGCCGGAGGCCACCCGGGCGACCTGGCGCGCATGGCTCGGTCACGGCGTGCGCGCGCCGCTTGCGTGGCAGGACGGCATCTGGGTGTTCCGGCAGACGGAGGGACTGCGCAGCGGTGGTGTCGACCCCTCCCTGCTGCCCGGTGTGAAGGCGCTGGAGGTTCTCCGCCAGGTGCTGCCGGACCTCGTGTCCGGTCCCCACGCCCTCGCGGAGGCGCGGGAACGCGCAGCCGCGGTGCAGCCCGGCCCACGGCATGCACAGCTCGCGTCGGAGGTCCCCCTGCCAGCGGATCTGCAGGCGGTGCTCGCGTGCGGGGGTCTGCTGGCGCCCCTGGTCGAGGGCCCGGATCCGGACGCCGTCGCGATGGCACGCCTCGTGTGGTTCCTCGCGCGGCTGCGGATCGTGACCCCCAGCGGCGCTCCCGAATCCGATGACACGCTCGAGCGGCTGCGCGCAGCCGGGCAGGGCGAACCACCGGCCCTGCAGCCCCGCCCTGCCGCCCCGGCCCGTCGCAGCGGCGCCCTGCCCCGACCGGAGCCAGCGGAATCAGCGACGCGACGCTCCGGAACGCGGAAACGCCGCAGGAGGCGGACGGCTCGCGGTGGGGCTGCGGCCGTCGAGCGGCCCAAGCTCACCGCCGTCGTCACGATGCTTCGCGTCGACCATGGGTCCCGACTCGACAACGACCACTATCGGTTCCTTGGCGTGACCTTCGACGACGAGCCGGCGCGGATCCGGAAGGCGATTCGCCGACTCGGGCGACGCTGGCAGGACGCGCTGGAGGATCCACGGCTCGACACCGACTCGCAAGGGCTCGCCACCGAGCTGCTCGCCCGACTCGAGCTCGTCCGCGAAGACCTGGGGGATGCGGACCGCAAGGCGGCGTATGACGACCGGATCGGTGTGGTGAAGACGTCTTTCGAGATCGATACGACGAAACACGACCCCTGGCTCGACAACATCACCTACGACACCCAGGACCCGCAGTGAGCGCCGCGCGTCCGATGGTGTTCGTCGTCGCTCCCGACGACGAGGTGGCCGGTCGGATCCGGTCCCGGGTGACCGACGGCGTAGACGTGGCCCGCTTGTCGTCCGCGAACGATGCCGCGACGATGGCGATGGGCCGCAGTCCCCAGCTGCTGGTGCTGGACGGCGACACCGATACCGCCCCTCGTGACCTCCGGGTCAGTCGGCAGGACCCCTCCTTGCGGAGCGTTCCGCTCATCCTCGCGAGCAGGACCGACAGCTTGCGCCCGCTGGTCGGGCTGGTGTTCGACGGCACCGCGCCGGACTGGGTCGTCCGCCTGCCATCCACCAACGGGCATCTCGACGCCGCCCTGCTGGCCTGCCTGGGCGAGGCGGCCCTGCAGACCGCCGCCCCATCGTCGGACCTCCAGGACGGCGAGACCGTCCCGGCCACCGCAGGGACCGAAGATGCCACGGATCCTGCGACCGACAGCCGCATTGCGGCTCTGCAGCGGGCCATCCAGGCCGCCGACCGGGACCGAGATGCAGAAGTGCAGCAGCGCAGGCTGCTCCAGGAGGCACTCGACGCCTCTGCCGCGCAGCTGGAGGCCGCGCGCATGGCCGCTGCGGAGGCGACCGCCCGGCTCGCGGCCAGCGTCGCCAGCCGCGAGGAACGCGAGCAGACGATGCGCAAGCTCGCCGATGACCTCGCACAGGCCCGCCTGGAGCTCGCGGCGCAGGAGGCCCGCGTCGACCCGGACCGCGGAGACGAGGCTGGGGCAGAGGACCTCGCCACGTCCCTCGCACTGGCGCTCGCCGAGCGCGATGCGGCGCTGGAGGAGCGGGACAGGGCGCGAGCGCTCCAGGCCGCGACCCAGCTCGAAGCCGAGGTCAGCGCTGCCGAAGCAGAGGCGCGCGTACCGGCCGACGTCCACGAGGCCGCACGCACGGCGGCGGCAGAAGCCCGGAGCGAGGCCGAGACGGCGCAGGCTGCCCAGGCGGCTGCAGAGGCAGCGACGGCCGCGATGGCGCAGCAGCGCGACGAGGCGATGGCGGCCCTCGATGCCCTCCAGGCCGCGCAGGAGACGGCACAGGCGGCGACCGAGGCTGCGGAGGCCGAAGCACGGCAGGCGAACGCCACCGCCGATGCACAGGCGAACGAACGCGAGGCTGCGCTTGCCGATCGGGACGCGGCCCGGATGCGGGCCGACGAGGCCGAGGCGGCCCGCGCGGCCGCCGAGGAAGCCGGCCAGCGAGCTGCGACGATGCGAGATGACGCCCTTGCGGAGCGCGACGAGGCTTCCGCAGAGCGCGACCAGGCCCTCGCAGAGCGCGACGAGGCCTCCGCAGAGCGCGACCAGGCCATCGCAGACCGCGACCAGGCGATCGCGGAGCGCGATCAGGCCATCGGCGAACGGGACGCCACCGACCTGCAGCATGCGGCGGCAGTCGAGGCACGCGACGCGGCGGTGGCCGCCCTCGACGAAGGCAGCGCTTCCCTGTCCCGGGAACGAGACGCCGTGGCCGCCGAGCGGGATGCGGCCATCGGGCAGCGAGACGCCCAGGCCGCGGCGCACGAGCAGGCGAGGGTCGACCGCGATGAGGCCATCACCGCCAGGGAAGCGGCCCTCGCGGCGCGGGACGCCGCCCTCGAAGAGCGGGACAAGGCGTGGGCGGACCGCGACGAGGCCATGTCCGCCCTCGAAGAAGGCCGCGCGGCCATGGCCGCGGAGCGAGACGCAGCGGCGGCGGAACGGGATGCCGCAACCGCGCAACGGGACGCCGCCATCGAGGTGCAGAACGAGGCTCGCGACCAGGGAGAGGCAGCATCCGCAGAGCGGGACACGGCGCTGAAGGAGCGCGACGCTGCCGTGGCCGCACGGGACGCGGCCATCGCAGCGAGCGGAGAGGCCGCGGCGGAGCGGGACAACGCCCTCGCTGCGCTGGCCGATGGCAATGCGGCGCTCGCTGCAGAGCGCGACGCAGCCCTGGTCGCGAGAGACACGGCCATCCGCGAACGGCTGGAAGCCGTCGAGGCGCTGGCGGAAGCCGTCGCAACGAGGGACGCCGCAACCGCGGAACGCGATGCAGCCCATGCGGCGAGGGACGCGGCAATCGCCGAACGGGATGAAGCCGCAGGCGAACGGGATGCCGCAGTGGAAGCGCGGGACGCGGCGGTGTCCGCGCTCGACGAGGGCAGCGCCTCCCTGTCGCGGGAACGCGATGCCGTTGCGGCAGAGCGGGACGACGCGGTTCGTACGCGGGACGCCGCGACCCGCGACCGCGACGCAGCCATCGAGGCGAGCGAACAGGCTGCAGCAGAGCGGGACGGCGCAATCCGCGAACGCGACGAAGCCGTCCGTGCAGCAGAGGACGCCACCGTCGCGCTCACCGAAGCCACCACCGCGCTGACTCGGGACAAGGAAGACGCAGAGGCCGAGCGGGACGAAGCGACGGAGGCCCGAGAACAGGCCGAGGCCGAGCGGGACGAAGCGACGGAGGCCCGGGACCAGGCCCTCGCCACCCTCGCCGAGCGCAGCGATGCGGCCGCCGCCGAGCAGGACGAAGCCCGCGGCGCCCTGGAGGCGGCCATCGCCGAGCGGGACGACGCCATCGAAGCACGCGACGCCGCCATCCAGGCGCGAGACGACGCCGTGAGCGCGCTCGAACTGCGCAGCGAGGAGCTGGAGGACGAGCGGGCCATCCTGACCGCAGAGCGGGATACCGCGGTGGAGGCCCGGAACGCTGTTGTCGACGCCATGAACGAGCGCGGCAAGCTGCTCGCGCTGGAGCGGGATGCCGCCGTCGCGGAGCGGGATGCCGCGATGGCCCAGCAGGACGCCGCCATGGAGGTCCGGGACGAGGCCACTTCCGAGCGGGATGCCGCGGTCGCAGAGCGGGACGAAGCCATCGCCGCGCAGGGCGCCGCCACGGCGGAGCGGGACGACGCCATCGCGGCACGGGACACCGCCACGGCGGAGCGGGACGACGCCATCGCGGCACGGGACACCGCCACGGCGGAGCGGGACGACGCCATCGCGGCACGGGACACCGCAACGGCGGAGCGGGACGACGCCATCGCGGCACGGGACACCGCCACGGCGGAGCGGGACGACGCCATCGCGGCACGGGACACCGCAACGGCGGAGCGGGACGACGCCATCGCGGCACGGGACACCGCCACGG
>JAYYRS010000429.1:0-5851 GCA_036126975.1 Myxococcota bacterium | reverse complement strand
AGCACGTACGGTCCGGGCCCGACCTGGTCCTTCGCGCTCCGGGAGGTGGAGCTGAGCCACGCGACCCACACCCCACCCAGCCCGACGGCGTCGGCCGCATCCTGGCAGTGCTGGTCGGCACCCGAGACGCCACCATGGTCGCCGGCCCAGGTGTCCGACGTGACGAAGACCCGTGTCTGGGCGGGCCCGATGGTCTCCGAGGCTGACCCGGTTGCGCCCGCATCGGTTCCGTCATCGGGGGTCGCCACGCAGGTCCAGACCTCTCCCTCGCTGTTGTCCGCCCCCTCGGTGGTGTCATCCGTCCAGACCGAGGTGGCGGGACCGAGATCTGCCGACCGCGGATAGGCGACACCGTCGACGGACCATCCCATGGTGTACGAGATGGCATCTCCGTCCGCGTCTGCGCTCGCCGTGTCTACCTGACAGACGAGCGACTCGCCCTCGACCGGGCCGGCCGGTGCGATGGACACGGTGGGCGCACCCGGGGCGGTGTTGGCGACCGTCGCGGATACCGACGCGGGCGTCCCGCCGCCGCCGGCGTCGCTTGGGGTCACCGTCACCTCGACGAGATCTCCCCTGTCGAACGCGACGGAACCGTCCAGCGACGCACCCGTCGCCGATGCGGAGACGCCCGAGACCGACCATGCGTAGGCCAGCGTGACGGCATCGCCTTCGGGGTCGCTGGTGACCACGCCCACACTCACCGTGTCGTCGGTCCGGACCGTCGACGGCGTCAGGACCGCCGACACGATCGAAGGGCGGGCATTTCCGATGGTCACGCTGTCGCTGACGACGGTCCCTGCATCCGTGCCGTCGTGGGCCGGCGCCGCGCAGGTCACGGTGTCGCCATCCGTGAAGCCACCGGACAGGCTGGGGCCCGCGCCGACGACGGCCCCGCCGATGGTCCACTGGAACGTGCTCGCGTCGGGGTCACCGTCCGCATCTGCGTAGCCCACGATGGAACAGGCGAGGGTGTCCCCCGTGACTGCGGGGTTGGGCGTGATGCCTGCCGCCGAGGCGGTCGGCGGTGTGTTGGCGATGGTGACCGATGCCGTCCCAGAGGCGCCCTCGGCCGTCCCGTCGTGGGCCGTGACGAACACCTCCCACACCTCGTCCCGTCGGGTCGCCGCCGCCGGCAGCGCATCCGAGGTGGAGGCGCTGCTTGGAGCCCCGTCGACCACCCAGCGGTGCACATAGGTCAGGGGATCTCCCTCGGGATCGGTCGCATCGGACACCAGGGTCGCCACCAGCCTGTCGGCGGTCCGCGGCGACGCGGGCTCGAGCACCACGACCGGAGCCGTGGGCGCGCCGTTGACGAGGACCGTCACGGATTCGCTGCTCGACAGTCCCGATGCGTCGGTCACCGTCGCCGTCACGGTATCCGTACCGGGGGCCAGCCCGAAGACGGAGAACCCTGCCTGACCGGCGGCATCGGCGAGCCCTTCCTCCATCATCCCGGACCGGGCAGAAAACCACGCGACATGCAGCTGATCCGACGGGTCTTCCGCATCCGACACCGTTGCGCTGAAGCGCACCTCGCTCAGCTCCCCGACCTCCGCTCCATCGCTCGGCGTGTCGATCGCGATGACGGGCGGAGCCTCTACCCTCCAGACCACCATGTCCGTGCAGGAGAGACCCTCGGAGTCCGTGACCGTCAGCGTGAGCGCATGCGTGCCCCGGGAGAGCGGGGCGGCATGGGTGGACAGCCCATCCTCATCCGCTGCAGCGCCCCCGAGTGCCCCATCCAGATCGCTGGACCAGGAAACGTCCAGGAACACCGGCCACTCATTCGGATCGCTGACCTCCGCAACCAAGGGCTCCTCGACCGCCTCGGACCCTGGCCCGGCGCCGCCGGGCGAGCGAATGGCACACAGCGGCGGCGCGTTCGTGCTCGAGACCCGGACCCGGACCGTATCGGAGGCGATGTTCCCGACCGTGTCCCGGACATGCAGGTAGATCCCATGCTCTCCGACTTCCAGCGGGAAGAAGGTCTCCACTTCGCCATTGGAGTTCACGGCCGTCGCCACGTCCAGTACGCCTGCGCTGGTTGTTTCCCACCACACGGTCAGCTCGGTGGGGTCATCCTCCTCATCCGAGATGAGAGCCTGTACGGTCAGCAGGGCGTCCGCGTATGCCCCTTGTCCCTCCAGCGGCCGTGTGATCTGCGCCGTCGGAGCCTGGTCGGGCAGGACGCCGAAGCGCCGCCGCGCGACGCCGACCTCGCCCCGAGGGTCCCGGACCTCGAGCTCCACCTCGAATGCTCCGGTCGGCGCGACGATGGTGCAGTTGGTCGACCCGTCCCGATCCACGGCCTCGCCTGGGCAGACCTCCTGATCGTCCACGAACCAACGCGCCGTGAGGACCTCATTTCGGTCGTTGTCGTCCGACGCAGCCCCACGGATGGTCACCGGTCGGCCCTGCGGCACCGATTCCCCCACCACCGGCGAGGTGATGCGTGCCTTCGGCGCTACGTTGTAGGCGGTCAACCCCCCATCATTGCAGGCCATCGCCGCGGCCAGCAGTGCGAGCGCAGGGCGGGGCAAGCAGACCTCCTCTCCGTCCGGACGCAGAAGCACCGCGGGCGCTGCATCGTACCACTGCCCGCTCCACCGTTCGCGCGCAATCCCTCGCCAGAGCGCAGGACAGCACGCCTGTCTCGCGTGTCCGCGGGTGCGTCAGCGACGCAGCTTTCCCTTCCGCTTCGAGACGCCCCGCTTGCGGAGCCGCCCGAGCAGTTCCACTGTCTGGAGGAAAACCAGGAGTGCCTGCCTCCGCTTGGCGGAGTGCAGCTCGGAGTACCACCGCAGCGTGTCGTCCACCACGACACCCGCGACCGGTCCATCGCAGATCTTCTGGCACTTCACGAGCGTGACCCGCGACGCCGGTTCGAGCGCATCGACCAGCTTGCGGTAGCCCTTGCTGTCCTTTCGACAGCTGCTGCCCTTGCAGACATAGACGCGGGGCCGAGCCACGCTGCCCCCTCAGCTGCCGTAGTCCCGAAGCATCTTCCGCAGCTCGATCACGTGCTGCTCCTCGGCGCCGATCTGTCCCCGCGTGTACTCTTCGAGGTAGACGCTTGCGTCCTGGACCACGACCAGGAGGTCCTTGTACAGGTTGAGCGCGGTCTGCTCGTGCTCCAGGGATTCCTCGAGGATCGCCCGCAGGTCATGCTTGTGGGACTCCTCGATGAGCGCGACGTCCAGCGAAGGGTGTCCTTCGAGGCCCGTGATCAGCTCTCCGGCCTGGTCCGCATGGGCGAGCGACTCCTGCGCCTGGGCACGCAAGAAGGCCACGATCGGCTGTCGGTAGGGCCCGGTGACCATGAAGGCGTAGTGGGTGTAGCGAACCACCCCCGCGAGCTCGTACTCCAGGATCTGGTTGAGGGTCTGAACGGTCTTGTCGACGTCGAGTTCGCGCATGGGTTCTCCCGGTGGGCCCCTCCTACCCCATCCGGCGGACCCTTCCGAACCGCAACCGTCAGATGATGCCCGCCGCGTCGAGTGTGGCGAGGACGCCATCGATCGCCCAGAAGGCAGCGTAGATCTCGCTGTCGGCGATCCAACCACCCCAGCCCTGCTCGATGTACCACCGGTTGTTCCAGGACTTCGTCCGGATGGTCTGGTACGACAGCGTGATCGTGGTGTCGCGGCCCCAGGCCCCATCGACCCACTCGCCGAAGAAGAACCCGTTGAGGATGTCTTCGGCGTCTGCGCCGTAGACGTCCCGGAGCTCCACGATGAAATCGTCCGCGACCTCGATCATCATCTCGCCGAAGATGAAGAAGTCCTCCTTGTCATCTTCGGTCGTGTCGATGGCCACGAGGCTGTGGGGAAGGTCCAGGGTCAGGTGCGCAACCATGGCCACGAGCACCGCGCGCGTCCGCGACACGTCGGTCCGGTCGGCCAGGACGTAGTAGTGCGACCATGCCCAGGAGGGCTCGCCGCCCTCCATGGCCTCGCGGAGGTTGGCAAGGTACCGTCCGGCGAAGTCGACGATGATCCGCCTCGCCCAGTCGGCATCCCGGAACTCACCGCCCTCTACCGCCCGGATTCCGCGTGCGGTGATGTGGCGGTAGCTGGTGGGGAACATGCCCCACGGATCACCACAGGCCTCGAACAGGGATGCAATCTCGTCGATCCGCGCGTAGGTGCTGTAGATGTCCTCATCCGGACCCGTCCGGGTCAGTTCGATGACCCGCTTGGCCGAGTCGGCCGAGATGACCTCTCCAGAGCAGCCGCTGGACATCGGGTCGTCGCTGCGCGCCTCGGCGCCGTCCAGCAGGGACTCCTGGACCCCCAGGTCGAGCCCTCCGTTCGCGGCCGACCCGTCCTCCCCATCCAGCGCTGGGAAGCATGCGGTGGCGAACAGTGCGACGGCCGCAGCGATGATCCGAGATGCCTTCATGGTGGGCTCCTTTTTCTAACAAACGGTCGATATACGAGGCAGCAGGCGCACACCACCCGCACTCGGTGCCGAAGCCGTGACATCGAAGTGGTCCGGACGGACGACACGCGAACCGTCGGTCATCCAGTCCCTTACGATGCGAGTCGGCGCTCCGGCACGAGGCCCGGCTCCGCTGCCATCTCACCGCTGCCCGACCCCGGATTGCAGGTCCAATCTGATCGGGTAGACGAGCACCTCGTCGACCGGGCCGTCCTCGGTGACCATGTCAGTCCGGTACGAGATGGGTTCCACCCGCAGCGTGGGCGAGCCCAGGCAGGCCACCAGACGCGCTGTCTCCTCGTCGGCTGCAGCATCCACGCGGTAGGTCACCCGCACCTCTCCCGCGTTCGGCCGGATGTGCAGCCGGGCATGCACCGCGGCCGGCTGCACGGCCGGCCGCCTTGGCAGGCAGCGACACACCTCCGCCTGCACGTGCTGCAACCCGGGCCGCACGGCGCGTGCCTCCAGCCCGGCCGGAACCCACAGCCGGTCGGACAGTCCAGGCAGCGGCAGCTCGGAGAGATCGGCGCTGCAGATGGGATGCGGCCGGGGAGACCAGACCCGATGCGCGTGGTCCGTTCCATGGGCACATCCCGCCAGGGCAGACAGCAGGAAGACAGCACGTTTCATGGTTCGATCTCCTGCAGACGGGAAGGAGTTGCGAAGCGCTTTCTCCCATGACCCCGATGCCCCGGGGCAGTTCCCATACCGTTCCGGGACCGAGGCCGCGCGGGTCCGGACGCAACGGCCCCCGCGCTGCTTGCGCAATGCCAGCAACGCCGTCCCGGATCCCAGGGGTGAAGCCGGGACTCGGCCACTGGGACCCGTGATAGCCTGCGCGCGGTCCGCGCCCCTTCCGCAACCACGACCCCGGCCCGCCGGCCGCGCATGCGAGGACGCCACGATGCATCGCACTCCCTCCTCCCTCTTCTTCGTGCTCGCACTCGCCGCATGCTCCGGCGACAAAGCGGACACATCCTCCGACGGGGACACAGACGCCGAGCCGGATCCCATCGCGGACACCGACACCGACACCGACACCGACACCGACACCGACACCGACACCGACACCGGGCCCGTGGACGGAGACGGCGACGGGTTTGCGTCCGACATCGACTGTGACGACACCAATCCAGCGATCCACCCCGGGGCCATCGACGTCTACGGCGATGGCGTCGACGGAGACTGCGATGGCATGGACTGCGAGACGGTCGATGCAGCAGGGAACCGCTTCATCGCCTGCACCGGCGGACTCGACCGGGCGGCCGCCCAGCTCCAGTGTACGGACGCCGGCCATGACGGCCTCGCCACGATCCTCTCGACGACCGAGAACGACGCCGTCGCCCAGGGGGTCGCAGCCATCGGGACGCGCGCATGGCTGGGCTATACCGACGACGCGGCCGAAGGG
>JAYYRS010000428.1:0-2823 GCA_036126975.1 Myxococcota bacterium | reverse complement strand
GCCGCCGCACGCGCAGTGCTGCGGTGCACCCTGGCCGATCGATACGGCGTCTGCCTCGACCGTCTGGACCCGACGCGCGTCCCGGGATTGGTCGATGACCTCCATGGCGTGGGCACCGACGGTCTGTCGGCATCGGTCATGGCGTCCGCCCTTGCCCGGGCGGACCACGACCCGCAGGTCGCCCGCGTGCTCGCCAGCATCCCTGACCTCCTCGTCGAGCAGGCGACGACCGCGGGTTCGCGGCCGCTGCGCATCTGGGTGGTCGGCGCAGCGTCAGGGAACGGACCGACGGAGCTCGCACAGCTCGCCCATGCCGCAAGCCAGCTGCCGTACGGGGCCCGGATCCTCGGGACCGATCGTGACCCGCTGGCGCTCCAGCGCATCTCTCCTCCCCGACTCCGCAGGGTCGAGATCTGGCTGTCCCAGGCCGACCCGATGCGCGACGCGGTTCCCGGGACCTTCGATCTCGTGATCTGTCGGGGAATCCTGACGACGCTACAGCCGGGTCGACGAGAGGCACTCCGCAGCGCCCTCACGGCAGCGGTCGGTGCCGGTGGGGCCCTCATACTGGACCCCGCGCTCCCTCCCCCGCGCGCGGCCCGCACCCACCGCCGCCTCCATGGGCAGACGATGGCCACGCCGTCGGCCACTCCGCCCACGGTCGTCCACGACCGGATCCGGACCGCGCTGCGCTTCTCCGAGACCCGTCGTCCGGACGCCGCGTTGGAGCGCCTCTCACAATGGGCGGCCGCAGACCCGACCGAACCGGCCTACCCAACCGCTGCCGCCGAGATTGCGCTCCGGCAAGGGAACGCCCGTCGTGCGCTCTCCGCAGCGCGCGCCGCGGTGGCCCTCGCACCGTCCCGACCGACTCCGCACGCGCTGCTCGCCGAGGCCCTGCTGCTGGCAGGAAGACCCGCCGGCCAGGCGTTCATCGACGCCGAGATCCGACTCGGGACCCGCATGCCGGACGCACCCCTGCCGCTCGGCATGGGCACGACGGCGGCCGGGTTGCGACGACGACTGGACCGGGCCCGGGCGATGCCTGCCCTGGTCGCCGCGACCGCCTGAGACCCCGCCAGGGCTATGATCGAGTGCCGGGGGATGGAATGGCACGCGGAGCAGACTGGTCGACCAAGGTCCGGGTCTATCGCGCACTCGACCTCGCCGACGCACAGTTCGTTTGCGACCTCCTCCGACAGGATGGCATCCCCGTCGAACAACGAGGAACCAACCTCAGCGGCCTCGCTGGCGGCATCCCCATCGCGGACGCCATGCCCACGCTCTGGGTGGTGCCGCACAACGAGAGGCGTGCGCTGGCACTGATCCAGGAACTGGAGCAGCCTGCTGCCGGAGGCCCCTGGTGCTGTCGATGCGGCGAGGCGAACGATGCCGCCTTCGGCTCGTGCTGGTCGTGCGGCCGGGACCGTCCCGATCTGCTCGGGGGCATCGGGCCGGTCCAGCTCGAGGATGGGTGAGTGCCTGCCGTGGAGTGTTAGCCGCGATCAGTACTGTCCCTGGAAGCCCATGCCCGCCGCCCTCTCGGTCAACATCAACAAGTACGCCCTGCTCCGCAACTCCCGGGGGGACGCTGCGCCAGATCTCCTGCGGGCGATCGATGTCTGCCTCGCAGCGGGCGCGCACGGCATCACCGTGCATCCCCGGCGCGACCAACGCCACATCCGATTCGACGATGTACCCCTGGTCCAAGGCCATCTGAAGGCGAACCATCCCGGCGTGGAGCTGAACATCGAGTGCGAGCCCGCTCCCCACATCCTGGAACTGGTGCACGCCGCGCGGCCGGCGCAGTGCACGCTCGTCCCCGTCAAACCCGGAGAGGTCACGAGCGACCACGGTTGGGATCTGCCATCGCGCGCGGCGGAGCTGGAGGCCCCGGTGGCAGCCCTGAAGGCCGCCGGGACGCGCATCAGCGCCTTCATGGATGTCGATGCCCCGGATGAGGCACTGGCTTGCGCCGCAGCGATCGGGATCGACCGGATCGAGATCTACACCGGCCCGTATGCGTGGGCGTGGGGTACGGAAGCGCAGCGCGCCGCCACAGAAGAGATGTTCTCCATCGCGGCACGTGCCGCGCAGCACGGACTCGGACTCAACGCCGGTCACGACCTCGACCGGACCAACCTCGCTGGAATCCGCGACCTGCCAGGGCTCCTTGAGGTCAGCATCGGACACGCCCAGATCGTGCGCGCGCTGGATGTGGGTACCACCCAGTCTGTCCGGGAGCTTCTGGATGCACTTGGCTGGCCCGTACCCGGACTCGCCTGACGCCCATCGTCCACCAGTGCCGGGAGACGCAGGGACCCAGGCACAGCACTCGCGGTCGACCCCACGACCCGCGCCGCGCGTCCACCAACCGGACCGACCCACCGTCGTCCTCTCTGCGAACCTGACCCATCACGGTCGTCCTTCCTTCGATACGAGCCCGCTGCCGTTGCCCGATGGACCCATCCCAAGCACGCGCCGGTAGACCGCGACCGTCGCATCCGCGACCGCGTCCCAAGAGCGCTCCGTCTCCACGTGGGCCCGTCCGACATCGCCCATGACCGAGAGCATGTCGGGTTCCATCGCAGCCACCCTGCGGAGCGCATCCGGCCAGCCGTCATCGGGGACCACCCATCCCGCCGCGCCGTCGAGGTCTTCGTCCAGCAGCTCCCGGTGCGGCGGGATGTCGCTCAGCATCACGGGCAGACCCGATGCCATGGCTTCCAGCGGAGCGAGGGGGAACCCCTCCAGGAGACTCGGGAGAACGAATGCGCGTGCATGGCTGAGGAGGGCATCCCGCGCGGAGCCGTGACGCGGTCC
>JAYYRS010000427.1:0-3347 GCA_036126975.1 Myxococcota bacterium | reverse complement strand
CGAGATGGTGTTCGGGGCCGCTGCCGCAGACACGGTCCGAGACCGGTTGGGTCGAGATGGATCGCGATGCGTCCGACGCGGTACAGGGGTGGATTGTTCCGCCCGCGGCGTACGGTTAGTCGGCAGGTCTGCTGCGCCTGGAGGTCCCAGGCCGCCCCCCCCCAGCGGGTCGTCTTCGGACCGCCCGCCGCCGGAGCCGATTCCATGAACCGCGTCGAAGCCGCCATCAAGCAGGGCCGCTGCGTCCTTGCCGTGGGTGGGTCCGCCCTCAAGACACCTGCCGTCCTCGCAGAGCTGAACCGTCGCAGCGCACTGCCGATCGTGGCACTGGGAGGCCAGCCGGTGGGTCCTGCCGCGGCGGTGGATGCCGGCCGTCTCTCCGCTGCGCTCGACCAACCAGGCGGTGTTGTGGTGCTGGTCGAGCCGGATCCCGCTGCTGACGGCCGAGGGCTCGGCACGCTCGAGTCGCTGGTTCGCAGGGCGAAGCACAAGCCCTGGCTTGTGGTCGCCTCGCGGTCATTCAATCCGTTCGGTCTGCCGGTTGGTCTCCGTCTGCTCAAGTGCGATCATGAGAAGAAGCGGGCCGCAGACTTTCTCGGGGTGCTGTCGATCCCGGAGGGTGGGGCGGACGCCCCCACCGCGAAGCCGAACGCGAAGGCGAAGAAGGACGGAGGGATCCGAGCGCCCCTGCCCAAGCTCGTCGGGCGGGAGGAAGAACTCGCTGCGCTCGGGACGCTTCTTGCGGAGGAAGGTGGACCCATCGTCGTGACGGGTCCGTCGGGTGTGGGACGCAGCTGGCTCGTGGACGCCGCGCTTCAGGATTCCGGGCTGGTCCGACTCCCCGACATCCCGCTGCTTCGCGGTGTGGGTGTCGATACGGTGTTGAGCGTGCTCTGCATCGCAGCCAAGGTCGGAGGAGACGACCGCCTCCATGACGCCCTGACGGGCAAGGAGCGTCCCTCGCCGGTCGCGATGGCAGCGCTGGCCGCCGACGTCGTCGCGGGAGATGCGTTCGCTGGGAAAGCCATCGTGTTCTCCCGCCTCGAGACACTCCTCGACCGGCGGGACGACAGCTTCCGCAATGACGGCCGGTTGGAACTCGTCCTGCGAGCACTCCTCACGAGCACGCCCACCGGGCGTCTCATCTTCATCTCCGAGCGCCCCCCTGCGTTCTACCGGGAAGGACAGGCACACGCGCTCCGAACCTTCCCCGTGGACGGCATCAAGGGTCGGGAGCTGCACGCGCTCTTCGAGCAGTACGGCGCACCCGAGTTCGCCCGCGATCGCTTCGGTCCCATCTCTGAGCGGGTGCACGGGCACACCATCGCGGCCCGCAGCTTTGCAATCGCAGCACGGGAGGAGGGAGACGTCGAGGCGCTCTTGAAGCAGGCTCGATTCCTCAAGGCCGCAAGCGTCTCCGATCTCGCTCCGCTCAAGCGGCACCTGAAGAGGAAGGTGGACTCGCTGGACGAGGCGACCCGCGCACTCCTCGGCGCCCTCTCGACGGCGCAGATTCCGGTGGGTGGCGATGTCTTGCGGGCACTCGGCGTGAAGCGAGCCGTCCGGCTGAAACTCCTCGCTGACGGTCTGCTCGAGCAGACGCCCGTTCTCGGCGACGGTCGGGAGTACCGGGTCCACCCCCTGGTGCGCGAGCACCTCACGGTCCGGGAGGTCAGGGACTTCCAGGTCATGGAGACCGTCGGACGGCAGCTGCATGAGGCCTGCAAGGCCCTGAAGAAGGCGGGAGACATGGCTGGCTCCATCAGTCTTGCCCTGGCCGGCAACCGCCTGCTCGTCGGGGCCCGCCTCGGTCGCTCTTGTCTCCGCCTCCCCTACCCGGACTGCGACGCTGCCCTGGACGACCTCCGGGGCATGGTCCGGCGGCGCAAGAATCCACGCCTCGATCTGGCCCGCCAGCGGATCAACGAGACCTTGAAGCGGGAGCCCGGCAACACCGAACTGCTGCTGCTGAATGCGGAACTCTGCATCGCGGAGAAGGCTGGGGCAGAGGCGATTTCTGCTGCATTTGCCCGGGCTGCGGTGGTCGCAGCCACGCCGGAGGTCTTCCACGCGGAAGCCAACTGGCACGGCAACCAGCGACGCGGCAAGGCCGTGGCCGCGCTGGAGCGTGGCATCGTGGTGTTTCCGGAAGATGCGCGGATGCGCCGCCGGCTCGCAGGCTTCTACATCGCCCAGAACCGGTTGGAGGATGCCGCCGCGTCCCTCAAGTCCGCGCAGGAACTGGAACCGATGATGCCTGACACCTACGGCATGCTCGGCGAGATCTACACGATGCTCGGACCGGAGCGCTGGGAGGACGCGGAGTCCTGCGTCGAGGAGGCACTGCGCCTCGCCCCTGAGCATCCGTTGCATCTCGGCCGCAAGGCCCGCCTGCTCCGTCGCAAGGCTGCAGCGGACATCGAGAACGGCCCGGCGCTGTTGGAAGAGGCGGAGAAGCTGGCGACCGCTGCGCTCGGCGTCGACAAGGGGGACAGCCGGATCCAGACCCTGGTGGCAACCCTCATTCTCGACCGTCGGGGCGACGCCGAGAAGGCCCGATGGCTCCTGCAGCAGGCACTCAAGCAGCGGGAGACCCCGGAAGCCCTGCTGCAGCGGGCACGGGTCCTGGTCGTCCAGGGCCATCTGGATGAGGGGGAGCGCGTGCTCGCCAAGGCCATCAAGAAGGCTCCCAGCGCGTTTGAGGCCTTTGAAATCCAGGGAGAGCTCGAGCTCGGACGCGGCAACGTGTTCGGAGCGCTCGATGCCTACAAGGCTGCGAGAGAGCGCTCGCCCAAGGGGGCGCCAGAGCGGATCCGGCACGAACTCCGGATGGCAGAACTTGGCGCACTGATCGAGTCCGGCGCGGCGAATGAGATGCTGAAGGCGGCCGCGACGGCGCGCGGCGATGCGGTGCCCGCCCCATCGCCTGGTGAAGGACCCCGTCGGGACGGGGGCACCACGACGAAGCTCCGGAAGAAGAACGCCGGGGAACCCGCTGCAGCGGAAGAACCGACCGACCGGGCAGGGGCCATCGCATCAGCGCTGGGGCGAGCCGGGGAGGAGGAGGGAGCGGGAGCGACGGACTCCGCCACCGCCACGGCACCCGTTCCGGTCGAGCCGGAAGGCGACGCCATTGCGGATGCCATCAAGGCCGGCGCGGAGGAGTAGGCGGGCTTGGCGGTACCGCTTGTCGAAGCCCGGGGCCTGGGCCGGACGTACCGCGTCCGGCAACCCGGCCTGCGGGGTCTGCTGTCGGCGCCCTCGGAACGGGTCGCGCTCGATGGTCTGGATCTCGAGATTCGTGCCGGAGAGAGGATCGCACTGCTCGGGCCCAATGGGGCTGGCAA
>JAYYRS010000426.1:0-8682 GCA_036126975.1 Myxococcota bacterium | reverse complement strand
GTCGATGATGGTTTCCGCTGTTGTGCGGACCCGGACTGACGCCGGATCCCCTGCCGGCAGGCTTCGCCTCGTTCCACGGGGTTCCCCGGGCGCGCTGGGATGGCGTAGGATAGCGGCTCCCGTCTCCGGGATCCGTCGTTGACCTCCCTACTCGCTGCATCCATCTCACTGGCCCTCATCGTGGCGCTGGTGGTGTTCTATCGGGCGTACCGCCGGTCGCGGGTCCGAAAGGTGGAGTGGTGGGTCGCCTTTGCCAACCAGCATCGGCTGGAGGTCCGCAACCCGGGAGAGCCGCACGAGCTGGAGGTCGAAGGCCGCTATCGGGGCGTGCAGGTCAAGGCCTTCATGGCGGGTGGCCACATCAGCACGGGGCTGGAGCTCTACACCCATGCGGTCGCGCAGCTGCCGGGCGGTGCCCCCCCCGGGCTTCTCATCACCACCCACTCGCTGCTCGGACGACTCAGTCGTCAGAAGAGGGCGCCCAAGGTCGAGCTCGAAGACGCCGAACTTTCCAGCGTCTTCGATGTCTTTGGCGTGGATGGGGACAAGACATGGGAGTTGCTCTCGGACGCCACGCTCCGGGCGCTCCTCCTCCGCGCCGCAGAAAAGGCCGACTTCGTCCGTGTAGACGCCCGTTCGGTCACACTGGAGGCGAAGGGGGTCCTCGACAAGGAGATGCCCGGCTTTGCGGACCTGGCGTGCCGGGTCGCTGCGGCGCTCTCGGAGGCCCATGAGCGGCCGTGGGTGCAGTTCGCCAAGAAGCATGGGCTGTTGCTCCGGGGGGCGGGCACGAGCTCTCCGCAGCGGGTGCTGCGGGGGCATCTGAAGGGGCAACGGGTCTCGATAGAGATGGGCACGCTCCCGGGGAACTCCTCCATGACCTTCACCACCATCAAGGTGGGTCTCGGCGTCCGTCTGCCGGCGGGCTTCCGCCTCGCGCCGCACGCGAAGCCTGCCCCGAGGGGCGTCTTCAAGGTCGGCGTGCGCGCAGTGGACGAGGTGATGCAGGTCCAGGGAACCAACCGGGATGCCATCGTTGCCCTGCTCTCCCAGCCCGGGCTCCGCGACCATCTCCTGGCGTTCTACGAGGTGTGCCCGTTCACGGTCATCGAGCACAACGCAGTGACCGCAGGAGGGCCGGGCCTGTTGACGGGCGACATGGGCGCGCAGGTGTCGGCGGTCATGGACCTCGCCGGCGCCATCCGGAAGGCGTGGAACCATGTGCAGGCGTCCTCTGGCAAGGATGATGACGGGGGGGACGGCAAGCAGGCAGCGGCTCCCGGCTGACTGCGAGGCTCAGCGGCGGTCGCGGCCGACCGGGACGACGGTGTCGGGAGAGAGGCTGTCCATCCGGAGTACGGATCCGTCTTCTCGGGTGAACAGCACGTCGATGGTGTCGACGTGGACGGCCTGGACCCGGCCGCGGGTTCCCGGTGCGGGGAGCGCATCAGGTGCATCGTCCGCCACGCGAACGGAATCGAGGGGCTCGAACGGCGCGTCTCTTTGTGGTTGGACCCAGGAGGCGCCAGTAGCAAGCCATGCCCCAAGCCCGCCCACAAGAGACCAGGCCTCTCCATAGCCCTGCTCCCTGAGCCAGTGGGACACGCCGTGAGAGCGCACGCCGGCCGCGCAGTAGATGACGAGGATCCGGTCCCTGGGCAGTGACGCGAGGTGAGTCGGGACGTCGTTCATCGGAAGCAGGAGCGCGCCCTCTGCGTGGCCCTGCCGGACCTCGTGGGGCTCTCGGATGTCCACCAGCATCAGGTCGCGACCTTCGGCGGCCCAGCCCGCAACCGTCTCGGCCTCGACCTCGACGTCGGGCGGCTCGGACTCGGCTTCCGGCTTGTCGCGCTCGTGTCCTGGTGGCTCACTCTGCCAGTCCCGCCGGGTGGTGGGTGGGGTGCGGTCGGCGGTGCCCGCGTTCGGAACGCGGGGTGCGATCCGCCGGAGAACACGACGGAGGGCGCGGCGGAACATGGAGTCTCCCAGCTCTCAGGTACCGGTGGGGCCCGGCTCCGTCTGCCTATCGTCCCGGCCTCGACCGGGCGGTTCACGGCGTCTTTCTCGCGTCAGCGAACGCTTCGGTCGTCGGGTCAGGGATCCGGCACCACGATCAGGAGATGGTCGTCCCCCACCCGGACGGGCGCGGGGGCTCCAAGCGCCTTCAGCTCTGTCAGGAAGCGCTGGCGCGGCCCGTCGCCATAGACGACCACCCAGCTGCGGGCATGGGTGGTGAATACGTCGCGCAGTTCAGGACGGACATGCTCGAAGACATAGGTTGCGTGCTGCCCCACCCGCCGCGCGTGTCCACGGCGGTGGTCATGCCAGTCGCCGGGGGCGCCGGAGAGACGATGCATGCGCTGCCAGGGTGGCAGCCGCCACAGGACTGGGGATGTACGGGTCTTGTCGTCATCATTCCCACCTCCACCGGAGAGGAGCACGAGCGCCTCGCCGGCACATCCCGGCTCACCCGGTGAACCCTCCGGGCATTGCCAGCCTGGACCGATCTGCTCGATCGCATGGTCGATGGCCCGATGTTCGGGATCGGAGGCGATCTCCCTGATCCGGGTGAGGCTGTCGGACAGGGACCAGATGGCGTGGACCATTGCGACGCCGATGAGCGCCCGGCGCATCCGAGGTCCGGTCGCGCCCGCCGCGGCGAGCATGGTGCCAGGTACGATCAGGACCAGCAGGTAGGGGAACTGGTGAGGGGCCGCGACCCCCGTTCCGATGAGGACCAGGAGCGCGAGGGCTGGAATCACCAGGCCGGCGCCCAGCGCCCTGGCCCCAGGGATGGCCCGCGCGACGAAAGGCAGGAGCAGCAGGCCTGCGGGTCCGAAGCGTCTCGCGAGGTCTGACAGAACGAGGCCGGCCTTGAAGGGGGGCTGGGCCGTGGTCCCGCCCTCTGCTGCGAGCGCCAGGAGACCGGGCACCAGCGGTACGGAAGCGACGACCATCGCGCCAAGGACCCGTGCGCCTCTTCGCATCCCGAGCGAACCCGCAGCGACGGCTGCGACCAGGCCTCCCAATGCATGGGTCCATCCTGCGAGCGACCCGACAAGCGCGAGCCAGCCCCAGTGCGTCCTTCCCTCGGCCACCTCCTCCCGCAGGAACCAGATGGCGCAGGTGAAGAGGAAGAGCAGAGGATAGTCGTTGATCTCCGCGGTGTAGTGGAGCGCCACCGGGCTGGTCGCGAGAAGCAGACCCGCCAGAGGACGACGGCGGGCCACGAACGCGACGCCGGCAGTGCCGGCTGCTGCGCCGGCGAGGAGCCACAACGCAGGGACAGGAAGCACGATTTCCGTCGCGGCGTGGAGCAGGGGCCACAGCGGTGGATGCAGGCCGGTCCAGCGCGTGATGGCAGTGCCGATGTCGCCGGTCTGCAGGGCATCGGCGGTGGGCCCCGGGTAGGCGCTGTAGCGCCATGCCCACTCCTCCCATCGGCAGGCGGAGCGGCCCAGGCGCAGGGTGGCAGCGAGAAGAATGATCAGCCAGAGGCGGAGCCGGATGCTCATGGCGCGATGATCTCGAACCGGACGTCGGGCCTGTACACCTTGAGGGGCCACACCAGTTCTCCCTCCCGTCCGTGGGGCCGCCGCTCGATGGTCACGGTGGCGCCGTTCGGGAGAGACGTGGCCAGTTCCGCAGCCTTCGCGCGCAGCGCAGTCGCGCCCTCTGTGCTGGACTCATCGAACAGCGGTCCAGCGTCGACCACGGGGAGCGGCAGCACCGGCAGGGTGGGCACGTCTGCCGTGGGGTCCGCCTCGGACCGATGGGCCGCGACCTGCGTCAGCAGGGCTGCGGTGGGAAACACCAGCAGGGCGGCACTCCAACGGGGCAGCAGCGCTCCCGCCCACGGGAGCAGCGCAACCATGGATGCCATGAGGTACCGCGGCGCGAGCCGCTCGCCGAACAGGGCAGCGACGAGCACCAGTCCGATGATGGCTGCGATGACGCCGACCCGGTCACGATGGGCCGGCTCGGCGCCCTCGCGCCGGGCCGCACGCGGCCAGAGCGCTCCGACGGCGGCGATTCCGGCCAGCGGTACGAGCGTCCAGGCCGGCGCGGCCCCGAGCGCCTCGAGCCCACCGAGCAGCTGGGCGCTGACCGCGGCAGGGCTGTCCGGTGGTGTCCCTCCACCCGCCTGCCACCAGGTACCGAGGAGACCTCCATCGGCCTTGGGATTCGTGAGGGGCTTCAGCCATGGCAGGGCTGCCGGCAGTCCGAGCGCCACCCCCACCAGGGCGACCGGACGGGGCAGGAGCAGCACCAGGCCCGGCAGCACCACGGGCTTCACTGCAATCGCAGAGAGTGCGAGTGCGCCGCCCAGGACGGCAGCCCCCCGGCCCAGCGTCGCCAGGGTCGCACCCGCCACGACGAACAGCAGCGCCGGGGCGTCCCCAGCGGTGAGGCAACTCGGGTAGACGGCGAGCGGAAGAGCGGCCGCCATCCACCCGCCAGTGGAGCCAAGGCCAAGACGCCGACAGTAGAGCCACAGGAGCGCGCAGGTCAGCGTTCCGGCGATGACCGACAGCGTGCGACCGTCCCCTGCCATGCCAATGAGGAAGACATGCAGGGGGTACAGGTGCCCGCCAAGATGGACGGCCGCCTCTGCGCCGGTCCCATCGGGACCGAACGGCGCGCCGTCGCCCAGGGCCCACGCGCCCGCAACGCGCATTCCCAGCGCGACCAGCACTAGCAGACCAAACTCGGCGAGTGACTTCTTCACCAGCGGTCCTGCAGTCGGTGGTAGACCCGCACCCTGTGCCCTCGGCCCAGGGTCCGCTTCGCGACGGGAACCAGCTGGTAGCGCGTGCGCATGCGCAGCGCCCGGTCGCGGAGTCCGCGGCTCGTCCAGGCAGCGTGCTGGTCTTCCTCTCCCCAGATCCGACAGGGAGACCCTGCCCGGGCCGTCCCGGGCGACAGGTGGGAGGGAATCGGTTGACCGGGAATCGGTGGTTCTCCGCTGACTTCCACGCAGGTTCCATCCGGCTCCGGGAGGGCGAGCGCTGCGGCGGCAGGCGGGGTCCCTGCATGCCATGCGCTGGCGATGTCGGCGGTGTCCCAGGCCAGGCCGACGGCGATCACGATCCCCAGGACGTGGCGAGTGCGCGCCGCGGCTGCGCCGCCGAGAACGCAGAGGGCGACCCCGCCGAGCAGCGCATGCCGGGCCCCGTAGTCGGCGAAGCAGGAACCGAGCAGGTGGGTGAGGATGGCCGCGCCCAGGACGGGCCACGCGCGTCGGTCACGCAGCGCGACCAGTCCGAGCACCAGCACGGGTGGCCCGAGAAACCGGAGCATGGGCAGGTTGGCACCGAGCGCGACCATGGGATCCGTGGGTGTCGGTCCCGGCAGGAACAACAGCTGGGCCGCCGCGACGGGGAGCGCGGCAAGGCCAGGCAGGCCACCGAGCAGGGCGAGGGGGGCGAGGTCGGGACGCAGGCTCGCCGCTGCTGCGAGAAGCGCTCCGGCCCCCAGGCGGTTTCGCACCACAAGCCCGGCCATCAGCAGCATGTGCCCGTGAATGACCGGGTAGGTGCTGGTGCTCCACGCTGCGTGTTCTCCAAGCAGGGCCACGAGGATGCCGGTCCATACCCCCGCGACGGTTCCGAATCGCCGGCCGGCCCAGATTGCCGCGAGCACCGCGGCTGCAGCACCGGACAGCGCCGCGATGGCGACGAGGATGCGTGGATCGTTGGTCAGCAGCCCCGCGGCCTGGTGGAGCCCGATCGCAGCCGGCCACGCCTGTGCGGACGCGTCGGGGGGCTGCCCCGCGAAGGCACGAAGCAGGAGGTCTTCATGTCCGACGAAGGGCGCGAGCTTGCGGCCTGTGGCTTCGGTGAGGTGCTCGGCGAGGTCCGCTGCGTCCGGAAGTCGTTTGGCATCGAGGACCCAGCCCACGCGGACGACGAAGGCGCTGGAGAAGACTGCCGCGAGTGCAGAGCGGGGGAGGGTCGGGGTGGAGGACACGGGGCGATGGTAGCGTCCGGGACCATCGAGACACCCTCGCCATCCCCCGCATCCGCGCCTCCCTCGCCCTGGAAGGGTGCGGGGCTCGCTGCGCTCGGCGCCGTGGCCGTCGCCCTCGTCTTGCTGGAACGTCCCCTGCGGGCATTTGGAGACGGTCTCTGGGGACCAGAGAACGCGTGGCACAACCGCGACTTCCTCGGTGCGTGGTGGCTGTTCTGGGACTCTTCGACGCCAACGAACGGTCTGGCCCTCCAGAACTGGCCGGACGGTGCGCTCGCGCTGCAGCATCACATCCCGAATCCATTTGATGGTTGGCTTCTCGGTCCGTCGCTGTGGGGCCTGTCGTTTCCCCTCTGGTGGAACGGCATGCAGCTCGTTCACCATCTGTTGAACGTCGCGGCGTCTGCGGCGCTGGCGCGGACGGCGGGCGCCCGGGTCGGGGGGGCACTGGCTGCAGGCGCACTGGTCGCGGGTTCACCGGTGATGCTGCACGAGATCGCAGGCGGGCGGACCCTGTCCGGTGCGGTATGGCCGGGACTGCTCGCGCTGGCGTTCCTGTTGCGAGGCCGGGGCGTCCTGGCGGGGCTGCTGATCGGCATCCAGGGTCTCTGCTACCTCTATGCGGGCGCGCTTTTCGGGCTGGTGGCGCTGATGCTCCGGCCTCTCCCTGGCCTGGCGGCCGTCGCGCTTCCCATGGCGGCGTACGCCGCGTGGCTCTGGCCTCTCGCCTCTGGGCTGCACGGAAAGCCGCCGCCTGCAGGGTTCACCGAGCTTCCGCTGCAGGGTCTGCTGGGCCTGGACGGCGTACCGGAGCGGTTTCGCCTCCATCCCGGTCTGCTGGCGGGACTGCCGGGTTTCGGCCTCGTGATGCTCCGTGGAGATCAGAAGATGGGCATGCGATGGCTCGCTGTGGTCATGGTCACATTGCTGGTGGCCATCGGGCCGACCCCGGGACTGGGAGTGGGCGAAGACCTGTTCACGTCGCCGCTGGCGTGGCTCATGTGGGCGCTCCCTGGCGCAGGACGCATGCACCATCCCCTGCGGGCGGCCCTGCTGCTCGTGCCGCTGCTTGCGGTCGGCGTGTCCCTCCTGCTTGCCCGTTTTCCAGCGCGGCTCGGTGCCATCCCCGTGGTCCTGGTGTTTCTGGGGCGTTCTCCCGTCGAACAGGCCGTGCCGTGGGGCGTGGAGCCGGGTCCGCCAGGGGCAGACGCGGTGGCATTCCTCTCGGGCGCGCCGGCGGGTGCCGTCGTGGACCTCACCGGCGCTGGCGATGCTGCGCTGGGCCTGCAGCCGCTTCATGGGCGCGCCATGCTCGAAGGACTGCGGCGTCCGACACCACCCCGACGGGGGGGGGGGACCCATTGCGCCACGACTCCGAAAGCGTGCGGATGGCTGGTTGCAGGGGGTGCAGCAGCCCGGCCTCGCGGAAGACCTTGCGGCCGCCGGATTCCGATACGTGCTGGTCATCGACCGTCGGGAGCCGCCCGTGGACCGCAGCGCGATCGAGGCGGACCTCGGACCTGCGGTGTCCACCGACGTCTATGCGCTGCCCACAGCCCCAGACTAGCCTGACGCCATGACGCCCTGGATCTCCCTCACCGATGTGGACTTCCACCCGCGCATGGTCGCGCTCCCGGGTACTTCACTTGTCGTCATCGGCACGGAGGCGTGTGGCGCCTGCCGCGTGTTCCGCGCATTGGCGCGTGGGCTCCCAGAAGGATTGGTCGACCGCATCGTCGAAGTGGACGCAGCGCGCGCTCCGGGTCTCCTGGATGAACTCGAGGTGTTCCACCTGCCCGGACTGTTCCTGTGGAAGGATGGAGAGGACTGGGCCCGCGTGCAGAGCGTGGCGCGCCCTGCGGCACTGGCCGACGCCATCCGGGCCGCCACGAATGGACCGTGCATGCCCTGAAGTACGGACCGGAGCGTCCGTCCAGACCCATTCCCGCTGGATGCGGCGGGTTCGTCCCCCGGGCTTGGGTGCGGGGACAGCGAGAACGCCCGGGATGCGGGCATGGGGCCATGGATGGGATCCAACGGTGCGCGCATGAGAGCATGGCGCGTGGGTCGAACTGCTGCGCTGTCGCCGAAGACGGGGAGGGAGCCTTGCCAACACTGCGCTTCTACCGAGGGTCGGAGCTCGTGTTCGAGCATCGGCTCCAGCCCGGTCGCACCACCCTCGGGCGGGCGGACACCTGTGATGTGTCCCTTCCAGACGAGACCATCTCGAGGACCCACTGCATCATCCAGGGTCGACGCCAGGACTGGACCGTGATCGACCGGAGTCGCCATGGGCTGACGATTGATGGGCAGAAGGTGGAGGACAGGGCGTCTCTCGCAGACGGCAGCGGCATCGAGCTTGGCGGATGGCGGGTGGTCGTGGGGCTGCGGGAGCGGGACGCTGCCCCAACGGCGGCGGCCGTGCGGACCCGGGGGCACGAGAACGTCCATGGAATGGTCGAAGGGCGTGTTGTCGCGGAGCGCGCGGTCCTGGTGGTCGAGCAGGGCCCGGACGCCGGGCGCCGCGTCGTGCTGGCGCAGTCGCGCGCGGGTGTGGGTGCTTCCGGTTCCCACGTCAGCCTCTCGGACCCGCTGCTGGTGCAGGACCACGTCTTTCTGCGGGTCGCTCGGGGTCGCGTGATGATCGAACCCGGTTCCGGTGCGGTCTTCCTCGACGGTGAGCGGGTCCGCGACATCATGCCGCTCCACGGC
>JAYYRS010000425.1:0-6073 GCA_036126975.1 Myxococcota bacterium | reverse complement strand
AGCCGCAACGCATGTCCCCGAGGTCCGGGGCCTGCCCTTCTGGTCGGCGAAGGAGCGCATCATCGAAGCATTCGAGAGGGAGTATCTGCTCGACCTGCTCGATCGGCACTCCGGCAACGTCTCGCGTGCCGCGCGGGCGGCAGACATGGACCGGAAGACGCTTTCCAGGCTGATGAAGAAGCATGGCGTGAACCGGCCGGGCTGAGGCGTCGGGGTGGCCGAATCAGCGCCGCCGCAGCCGGTCCAGCAGGCGGGTCCTCTCCGCCACGCCAAGTTGCGGTTTGCGGCCCTGCACCACGGCGTGGGTGAACGCGCGGATCTGCTCTTCGCTCGCCCTGCCTCCCAGGTACCCATCAGCGCCGCAGGCTTCCAACATCGCCGCGGCATCCCGGACGCGATGCCGTGGGTCCAGCAGCCCAACCCGTGGGGGGGTGCCCGCCTCGGTCTTGAGGATTCGTGCGGTGCGCTGCACGGTGGACAGCTCGCCACGATGGATCACCAGCAGGACGACAGCCGGACGCATCTTGCGGGCGCACCGGACGGGAGCCTCATCGGTGTCGGGAACGACGACGGTCCATCGTTCGCGAAGCGCAGCCACGAGCGCGAGGCGTGATTTTGGTGCTGGATCGACGACCAGCAGGGTCTGCGAGGCGTCACTCATGTGCCCAGCACCGCAGCCCTGGCCGCTTGCATGGCCGCGAGGCCCGGCGTGCGGCCGGTCCAGCGCTTCCAGGACCGCAGCCCCTGGTGGAGCAGCATTGCGTGTCCCGTCTGGAATCGGAGGCCGTGGCGGGCGCATGCGGCGCGTCTCGGAGGGACGTCCATCCAGTAGTTCGTGTCGATCCAGACCGCGCTGTCGCGCAGGGGTGGGAGCGGAAGCGTCTCCACCAGTGAAGCGGCCGATCCCGCGGTGCAGTTTACGACGAGGCCTGCCTGGTCCGCCGCAGTCGCAAACCCCGCGGGCGTGAGAGGTCCCCAGCGGCAGTCCAGTTCAGCAGCCGCCTGGGCCGCACGACGCTCGGTCCGGTTGAGAATCGTCACGACCGGGCACCCCGCGCGGCGCAGTGCGGACGCGACTGCGCGCGCAGCGCCGCCCGCTCCCAGCAGGACAGCGGGCGCATCCAGCGCCGCGCCGGCCTCGTGGGCGGCGTCGAGGAGTCCTTCTCCGTCTGTGTTGTCACCCATGAGTCGTGTCCCGTCCCAGTACAGCGTGTTCACGGCGCCGGCCGCCTGCGCGGCAGGGCTCAGACCATCGAGATGAGGCAGGACGGACTCCTTGAAAGGCACCGTCAGATTCGCGCCCGCGAGGCGCAGCGTGCGAACCGCATCGGGAACCGCCGAGGCGTCGGCGGGCGCGACATCCAGGCAGACGTAGACGGCATCCATGCCCGTGGCGGCGAACAGGGCGGAGTGCAGCGCCGGTGATCGGGACCGACCCACGGGGTGCCCGATGAGGGCGTGGGTTGCGGTCTGGCCGGTGGTCGCTGGGGGGCGCCTCATTGCGGCTCTGCCAGGCGCTCCCGGGCAGTGACGACGTCGGCACGGATCTGGGCCTGCAGCTCCAGCATGTCTGCGAACCGGCGCTCTGGGCGGAGGCGGTCCACGAATGCGAGCTCCACCTGTGAGCCGTAGATGTCGCCCCGGAAGTCGAGGAGATGGACCTCGATGTTGAATCCACCCTCCCCGAAGGTGGGGCGTTCACCGAGGTTGGCGACGCCGTCCTGCCATGCCCCGCCGTCGATCCGCGCTCGGACGGCGTATACGCCTGCCGGAGGGATCAGCTCTGCGGCGGACTCCAGGTTGGCGGTCCGGAATCCGATCTGCCGGCCCCTCTTGTCTCCGGGCACGACGGTGCCATGGATGCGGTGCGGCCGGCCGAGCAGCGCCTGGGCTGCGCGCATGTCCCCCGCGGCGACGACCGCGCGGATCCGGGAGGAGCTCACGATCCCGTCCTGCTGATGGGCCTCGACCTGATGAATCGGCAGGTCGGGCAGACGGGTGCGGATCAGGTCGAGGTCGCCTGCGCGGGCGCGGCCGAAGCGGAAATCGTACCCAACCACCATGGCGCTGGGCCGCAGCCGCCGGCCGAGCACCTCGTCCACGAACCATGAAGGCGGATGCTGCGCGAAGGCCCTCGTGAAGCGCTCGACAACGACCTGGTCGATGCCTGACTTTCCCAGGAGCCGGATCTTCTCGGGCCATGCCGCGATGCGCGGTCGGACCAGTGATGGCGCGAGCACAACGCGCGGCGGTGGGTCAAACGTGTAGATGCAGGCCGGTACGTTCAGCGCCTGGGCGCGCTTGACGACCTGTTCAAGCAGCCACTGATGGCCGACATGCACACCGTCGAAGTTGCCGATGCTCAGAACGGGTCCAGGGCCGTCCTTCGGGTAGGCCGCGCTCCCAGCGAAGACACGCGGAGTGCGGCCTGTCTGCGTGTGTGATTCGGACATGGGTGGAACCTATCCGTCCCCGGACCCGGCCGCAGCGCCGGCCCTCAGGCCGGCACATCCAGGCTGCGACTCGGTCGTCCGAAGAGGTACCCCTGCATCAGCGGGACGCCTGCAGCGCGGAGCGCCTCGGCCTCGGCCAGATCCTCCACACCCTCTGCCACGAGGCGTGCGCCAGTGGACAGCGCAAAGGTGGACAAGAGCTCGACCATCTTCCGCTTGTGGGGATCGCGGTTGATGTCGCGGGTGATGCTCATGTCGATCTTGATGAAACGGGGGGCGACCTCGGCGAGCAGCACGAGCGCGCCCTGGCCAGCGCCGACGTCGTCCAGCGCCAGTCCGAAACCCATGTCCCGGGGCACTGCCAGCCGCTGTGCGAGGTCCTGCGGCCAGCGCTGCAGTGACGCCCCGGTCACCTCGAGCACCATCCTGTCGGACCAGTCGCGGAGCGGGTCGAGACGGTCGGCGAGGGCGCTGGGGTCTGCCAGCTCCAGCGGATGGAGATTGACAAACAGAGCCGGCTCGTCGGGGAGCCGGAAGAGCCACTCCGACGCCCGTGCCACGAGCGTGTCGGACAGCTGGCGCATCATGCCGACCCGCTCGGCCAGCGAGAGGATCTTGCCGGGTTCATCGAGGACGGCGTCGTCGGAACGGAGGAGGGCCTCATATCCAATCACGGCGCTGTCGCTGGCCGCGACGATCGGCTGCAGCGCAAGCTGCACGGAGCCGCTTCGCAGAAGCATCTCCATGCTCCGGCGGTCTACGGGTCGCTGGGGTGTCCACTCTCGTGAGACGGCGCCCTCGACGGCCGCATGCCGAAGTGCCACCTCGACGGTCCGGAGCAGCGAACTCTTCTCGAATGGCTTCTCGAGCACCTGCGCAACGGCACTTCCATTCACTGCCTTGAGCGCGAGGTCGAGCTGGAGGTAGGCCGTCGAGAGCATCCGGCCCGTGGTCGGACGGGTCTGGGCCACGTGCTCGAGCAGGTCGATGCCGAAGCCATCCGGCAGGCGGTGGTCTGCGATGACGAGGTCGTAGGAGGTCTCGTCGAACTTCGAGAAGCCTGAGGAGAGCGTGAGGACGCCGTCGACGTCGTACCCGGCCTTCTTGAGGATGCGAACGGTGGTCTTCAGGACCAGCGTATCGTCGTCCACGACAAGGATCCGTGGCATGAGGGACTCCAGGGACGTCCGGGGTATCGGCATGGGGCCGGGGACCTGCAGCAGTTTCGCACCCGCGGCGCGAGAAGGCCATCATGGTCGGCACGGACGCCGCAGCTCAGGCCCCGCCGGACTGCTTCCGTGTGCCCTGAAGGACTTCCGCGCGGTCGAGGGTGGGCTTGCCATAGAAGTAGCCCTGGAACAGGTCCACTCCGATCGAATGGAGGCAGTCCGCTTCCTGCCGGGTCTCGACGCCTTCGCCGACGACCCGAGACTGCGTCGCCTTCGCGAAGGATACGATGAGTTCGATCAGTCGCTGCTTGCGCTCGTCGGTGTCGACACCACGGACGATGCTCATGTCGACCTTGATGATGGAGGGCTGCAGCTCGGCGAGCACCGCCAGCGAACTGAACCCTGCGCCGAGGTCGTCCACCGCGATCTCGAAGCCCATCTGGGTTGCCAGCTCCACCGAGCGTTCCCAGTGCTCGACGCCGGCGAGATTTCGTCGCTCCGTGATCTCGAGCACGACGCGCGCGGCGCATGGAGCAAGCGGGGAGAGGCGCGCAGCCATGCCATCGGGGTCGGAGAGCTCGTCAGGGTGGAGATTGAGGAACAGCATGCGGTCGATCGGCAGGATGTTCATCCAGCCGGTCGCCCGGTCGACGATCACCCGGCCGAGGTCGGGGAGACGCCCGTGCTCCTCCGCGGCGCGGAGCACCGGCATGGGGCCGTGCAGCGTGGGATGGCTGCTGCGCAGCAGTGCCTCATGCGCAAAGACGGAGCCTTCGCGGTCGAGGATCGGCTGCAGCGCAAGCTGGATGAAGTCGCCGGACAGGCATTCCTCGAGGGCTCTTCCCTCCGCCTCCCGAATCGCCATGTGCTGCGACTCGACTACATCCTGCATGCGTTGCATGTAGCGAAGCGACCCATCGACAGCCGAAACCAGTGTGTCCTGGTCAAGGGGCTTTTCGATTACCTTGCTGACCTCTCCCTGGTTCACTGCGTCCTTGACCATGGGAAGGTCCAGCCTGCCGGTGATGAGCATTCGGATGCACCGAGGCTGCAGCGCACGCAGCTTGCTGAGCACTTCGATTCCCGTGGCATCAGGCAGCTGGTGGTCGACGAGTGCGATGTCGAAGTCGACGTCATGAGCGAGGCGCAGCGCCTGCCCCGCGGCCGAGGCCTGGATCACCTCATGCCCCTTGCGGGGGAGGATGCGGTCGACCGCACGCCGCACGAGGGCATCGTCATCGAGCGCGAGGATGCGGGCCATGCGCGAGTCTCCAGGGCGGATCAGCGTCGGGCGTGCGGGAGTGACCCACCATCGGATGGTGCCAGAAGGTCTTGAGATGCGGGGTGACGATCGTACCCGGAACGTTCCGGCTCTGGTGATGTCGACACGCCGTCCTTGCGCCGCGGTCGCGCGTTACGGGTCCGCGGCTGCGGGAGGATCCCATGCGTGTACTCATCGCCGACAAGCTGTCGGACCACGTTGCGCCTGCGCTGGAGGCCGATGGTTGCGCGGTCACGGTCGACCCCGGTCTCAAGGGCGACGGGCTGACGGCTGCGCTGGGACGCGTCGATCCGCAGGTGCTCGTGGTGCGTTCCACAAGGGTACAGGCGGCGCAGCTCGCCGCGGCGCGCGGGCTGTCGCTGATCATTCGTGCTGGTGCAGGGACCAACACGATCGATGTGCCGCGCGCTTCGGCGCGCGGTGTGTATGTGGCCAACTGCCCGGGCAAGAACGCCATCGCCGTAGCAGAGCTGACCTTCGGCCACCTCCTGAATCTGGACCGGCGGATCTCGGACAACGTCCAGGCGCTCCGCGAGGGGCGGTGGGCCAAGAAGGCCTTCTCTCGGTCCCGGGGCGTGCATGGGCGAACGCTCGCATTGCTCGGCTGCGGGCGCATCGGTCAGGAGGTGATCGTGCGCGCCCATGCCTTCGGGATGGCGGTCCGGGCCTGGAGCCGCTCGCTGACACCCGAGAAGGCAGCGGAGTTGGGGGTGACCTTCGCGGCGACGCCGCACGAGGCGTGCCGGGGTGCCGATGTGCTTTCGGTCCACCTTGCGCTGACCGACGGCACCCGGGGCATCGTCGATCAGTCCCTGCTCGAAGCCCTCGCGCCGGGCGCATTCGTGATCAACACCTCTCGGGGCGGGGTCGTCGACCAGGAGGCCCTGCTGGCGGCGGTCCAGACCCGGGGCATCAAGGCGGGTCTGGATGTGTTCGCCGAAGAACCGGGGGCAGGAGAGGACGCGTTCCCTTTTCCCATCGGTCGGGACACCGCCATCTATGGGACGCACCACATCGGCGCGAGCACCGGACAGGCCACGCTGGCGGTCGGCGACGAGGTGCTCCGGATCGTCTCCCACTACCTGCGCCAGGGTACGGTCCTCAACTGCGTCAATCTCGCGGAGGACACCGCCGCATCGCATGTGCTCGTCGTTCGGCATGCCGATGAG
>JAYYRS010000424.1:0-2792 GCA_036126975.1 Myxococcota bacterium | reverse complement strand
CACCGGGCGAGACGCCGTGGTCGTCGAGGCTCCGGCCGCGCCTGGCGTGGTGGGTCCGGTGGCCGTTCGGATCGAGACCGATGGAGGAGAGTCCACCCTGTCCGACGCGTTCCACTACTGGGAGGACGCGACCGGTGAGGCCGTCACCGTGCTCCGCGCACGCGCGGTCCGCGGGTGGGACGAGCGGGGCACGTGGGATGACTTCCAGGCAATCGGCTGGAACACCCTGCCCGTGGACCGCTGGTCGACCGACAACCAGGCCGGCATGTCGAGCTGTACGGCCAGCTACGGAGACCCCGCGCTCCAACCCGCGCCCGACGAGCTGGTGCTCTCCGGCGAACTGGGCACCCTCACGCTCGAGCAGGATGCCGGGTCGGAAGCGCTGTACTACGACGCGGACGAGCCGTCGCTCGAGGAACTCGCGGGCACGCGCCATGACGTCTCCGTTCCGGCGGGCGGCACGTGGCCGGCCTACACGGTCTCGGACGGCATCGCCTTCCCCGACGACATCACACTCTTTTCGCCGAGCCCGTATGGCTATGACTCCTACGACCAGGACGACTTCGCCATCGAGTGGGAAGCCTGGGGTGCGGACCGGATCCTGATCGGCTTCCTCGACGCCTCGAGCGACGCAGTCGCCATCTGCGCCGTGCCGGACACGGGTGACTACACCGTGCCCCCGGACGCCTACGGAGGCTTCGTCCCATCCGAGAGCGGTTGGTGGGGTGAGGCCTGGGTGATGCAGGTCGTCGTCCTCGCGTACCGGGACACCTCGTCGGTGCTCGACTTCAACAACGGTGAACTCCGGGCACAGGGGGGCATCGGCTATGCCACCTGGGTCCGCGTGGAGGACTCGTGGTTCTGACCTCTCCAGGGCACGCCGCCGTCAGCGCAGCCGCATCGATCCTCCTGCTCGCTGCCGCGGGCTCCGCCCATGCCGCGGGCGGTCTGCTGCGGGTGACGTCGAGCGGTGCCGATGGGCGGATCTTCATCGACGGCCGCGACACGGGTGAGCGTTCGCCCGCGACCTTCGACAACGTCCCCTTCGGCCCGCACCAGGTCGCCATCGACAGCCAGTGCGCGCGGGGCGCCGCCAACGTCTTGGTCCAGGGGCCAGGAGCCTCGCAGGTCACCGTTCCGATGACGGCGGGAACCGGCACGCTGGTCGTGATTCCGAACCCCGCCGACGCCCTCATCACCGTTGATGGCGCGACGGCGCAGGCCGGTCAGTCGATGCGCGTGAGCTGCGGAAGTCACGCCGTCAATGTGTCGCTGGACGGCCATCTGCCCGCCGTGCTCACCCTCGACGTTGCGATGGACGAGATCCTCGAGCTGCCGGTCACCCTCGCCGCGCTGGGCAGGGGCACCCTGGTGGTGTCGGTGAGCCCGGACGATGCCGATGTCATCCTCGACGGTGACCGCATCGCGACCGGGTCCGTGGCGTCCATGGACGTCATCGCAGGCCCGCATGTGCTCCGGGTCGAAGCCGCCGGCTACCTCCCGACGGAGCGGCAGTTCCAGCTCGAGGACGGCAGTGTTCGCCGGCTCGACCTCGTGCTTGACCCGGCCAAGGGCCCACGGGGAGCCGTCCGGAGCCCATCTCCCGGCAAGGCGGGCCGCCTCACCGGCTGGGGCCTCACGGCCGCCGGCGCCGGCCTCGTCGGCTACGGCGTCTACGCAGGGCTGAGCACGGCCAGCGCTTACCAGGTCTACCAGGACAACTTCGACGACGGCGACTACGAAGACCAGGACGAGGCCGACGATGCGTATGGGGAGCTCGTCCGCCCCCGCCGGAATGCGATGCTCGCAGGGCTCGGCGCCGGGGCGGCCTTCACGCTCGCGGGGGTCGGGCTCGTCATCGCCTTCTGACCCCGGTCGGCTGGACACCGCAGCGCGGCCGCGCCGGCCCCCGACCCGGGGCCGGATCGGGAGGGCCGCAAACGACTGGAGCACCCTTGCCTGCGTTCGACCTGCCTGCCCCCGATGAACCACCGGTCCTCGGCTCGCGCGCCCTGTTTCCGGACCTCGCGGCCCGCGCATACCTGAACCATGCAGGCCTCTCCCCCGCATCCAGGCCCGTGCGAGCCGCCGTCACGGCCGTTCTGGATGACCTCGCAGCGCGTGGCGCCGGAGCGTTCCTGGACTGGATGGAGCAGCGCGAGCGCCTCCGCATTCGCCTGGGCCAGCTCATCGGCGCGGCGCCGACCGACATTGCACTCACAGGCGGAACGAGCCGTGGCCTGATCGATGTGTCGACCTGCATCGAGTGGCGGCCGGGCGACCGCATCATCGGCTTCGCGGGGGAGTTCCCTGCCAATGTCACGCCCTGGCAGCAGGCGGCCGTGGCCAACGGCCTGCGACTGGACCTCCTGCCCCTCGACGGATTCGAGGACGACAGCGGCGATGGTCTTGGACGGGTCGAGGCGGCTCTGGCCCAGGGCGACGTGGCCCTCGTGGCTGTCAGCGCTGTCCAGTTCCAGACCGGCCTGCGGATGCCGCTCGCATCCCTCGGCGCGCTGTGCCGCCAGCACGGAGCGCTTCTCAGCGTCGATGCCATCCAGGCGGTCGGTGCACTGCCGCTTGACATGGCACGTGAGCAGTTCGACATCCTGGCGACCGGCACGCACAAATGGTTGATGGGGCTGGATGGGTTCGGTTTTGCCGCGATCGGCCCGCGCGCCCTGGCACGGATGCGGCCCCGGGTGGCTGGGTGGCTCAGCCACGAGGACCCCGTCCGGTTCCTCTTCGAGGGCCCAGGCGAGCTGCGCTACGACCGTCCAATCCGGAGGCGC
>JAYYRS010000423.1:0-4369 GCA_036126975.1 Myxococcota bacterium | reverse complement strand
GGCGATGTCGCTCTGGAGGACGTGCTGCATCATCGCGACGGAGATGCTGGCCTGGACGCCGCGGCCCTGGTGGGTCGGGCGGACCATGGAAAGCCCGACTTCCCGGGTCGCGCCGTCCGTGATGGCCTCGCCATCCAGGGTGACGTCGAAGCAGGGCCGAATCATGGCGATGTGCCCCACGACCTGGCGATTCTCCATGGCCAGGAAGCTGAGGACGTCGCCGCGCTCGTTCATGTCCCGGATGGCCTTGGCGTCGTAGAGCCAGGGGCGATGGAACGTCAGACCGTAGGCCTCGTATGCGCAGTCTACGAGCGCCCGTGCTTGGTCGTCTGTGGTCAGCCTCAAGGTCTCCATGGGAGCCCCCTCGTGTGGATGTGACCCGTTCAATCGGTCTCGCCTTCCACAGATACGGAACTCCCCCCGACGATCATGACCCCCCAGCGTCCGAATTCCAGGGAGCGACCCGCGGCAGCATCAGCAGTCCCGGTACCGCGAGTGCCGTGCAGCAGGCAAAGAACACCGGCCATCCGGTTGCCTCCGCGAGCATGCCTGCGCTGCTCGCGACGATCGTGGCGGGCACCCCGGCGAGGCTGGTCAGCAGCGCAAGCTGGAACGCGGTGTACCGCTTGTCGGTCTCCCGCGCGATGAACGCCACGAAGGCGGCTGTACCGAGCCCGACGCCGAGGTATTCGAAGGACACAGCGGCAAACAGTGCGGTCTTCGAAGGACCAAGCAGCGCGAGGCCGACGAAGCCGAGGATGCTCGTGAACTGCACGCCGCCGAAGAGCCAGAGGGCTCGGTTGATTCCGATCCGGAGCATCAGCGCGCCACCGCCCAGTCCCCCGATGACGGCGGCGCCGAGCGCGGCGAACTTGGCGACGGTTGCGATCTCGGTCAGCGTAAAGCCGATGTCGAGGTAGAAGGGCGTGAGCAGTGCCGTGGCCATCGTGTCGCCGAGCTTGTAGAACAGAAGGAACGCGAGGATCGTCAGCGCGCGTCGGGCACCCCGGACAAAGAAGAAGCTGCGGAGAGGCTCCCAGACCGCCTCCGCGAGGGTACGCGGCCTGCCCTTCGGCGGAGGCGCCTCGGGCGACAGGGCAGTGGCGGCGATGCCGATGACCATGAACGTCGCGACGACGAGATGCACCTTCCACCATGGGAGACGGTCTGCGAGGAACAGGGCGAGCGATCCAGGCACGAGCGCAGCGAGCCGGTAGCCGTTCACGAAGAGGCTGTTTCCGAGACCGAGCTCGGCATCCGGCAGCATCTCGCGGCGCCAGGCATCGAGCACGATGTCCTGGCTCGCCGAGAGGAAGGCGACGACACCGGTGAGCGCGGCGATGGTGCCCAGGGATGCCGCAGGGTCGAGCGCCGCGTAGCCGGCGAGGCAGCCGAGCAGGAGGCCTTGGAGGAGCAGGGCCCAGCCGCGGCGCCGCCCCAGGGCTGGCAGGGTGAAGCGGTCCAGCAGTGGGGCCCAGAGGAACTTGAGCGTGTACGGAAGTCCGAGCAGACCGAAAATGCCGATGGTCGAGAGGTCCACGCCGGACACGTCGAGCCATGCCGGCATCAGCTGGCGACCCACGTAGAGAGGCAGGCCTGACGAGAAGCCCGTCAGGACGCAGACGAGCATGCGCCGGCTGAGGATCGCGCTCACAAGCGTGGTCATCGGTGCCTGCTTCCGGGAGATAGAGACGCGTGGCTGTGTACCGCATAGAGGACCCGCATGGACACGATCAAGATCCCGCGACCCGACGACTGGCATCTGCATCTTCGCGATGGTGAAGCGCTCAAGGCGGTCCTGCCGTACACAGCCCGCCGATTCGGCCGAGCCATCGTGATGCCGAATCTCAAGCCGCCCGTGGTGACCGTGGCGGACGCGGCGGCCTATCGGGCCCGGATCCTCGCAGCGCTGCCCGACGGCCTCGACTTCACCCCGCTCATGACGCTGTACCTTACCGACAACACCCGGCCCGACGAGATCGACCGTGCGGTCGCGGCGGATTTCGTCCACGGCGTCAAGTTGTACCCGGCGGGGGCCACGACCAACTCCGACTCTGGTGTGACCGACATCGGCAAGGTCGACGCGGTGCTGGGACGAATGGCAGAGCTGGGCCTGCCCCTGCTCCTGCACGGCGAGGTCACCCATGGCGATGTGGACATCTTCGAGCGGGAGGCTCGATTCCTTGACGGCGTGCTCTCCCCCCTGCTCGGAAGGCATCCCGGACTGCGCGTGGTGCTGGAGCACATCACGACCGCTGCCGCTGCACGGTTCGTCGCGAGTGGGCCTCCAACGCTCGCGGCCACGATCACCGCGCACCATCTGCTCGTGAACCGAAACGCGATGCTCGCTGGTGGCATCCGACCGCACCTGTATTGCCTGCCGATCCTGAAGCGTGAGGAGGATCGACAGGCCCTGGTGTCGGCCGCCACCGGCGATGATGCTCGCTTCTTTCTCGGGACGGACTCGGCTCCCCACGCCATCGGCGCCAAGGAATCGGCATGCGGCTGTGCCGGGTGCTTCACCGCGCACGCGGGCATCGAGCTCTATGCCGAGGTCTTCGAGGCGGCCGGGGCCCTCGAGCGCCTCGGTGACTTCGCGAGCCGACGGGGCCCGGCGTTCTACGGACTCCCCGTGGCTGACACCGAAGTCACGCTCGAACGTCAGTCATGGACCGTGCCCGATCGGTTCCCGCTCGGACAGACGGCGGTCCGACCATTCCGAGCGGGAGGGACCGTGGCCTGGCGATTGCGCAGCTGAGTTCTTCTCGCAAGCCGTGCGCCCCTGGCGGGCGCCGAACCGCACCCTGGCCCATCCGGGCTCCATCCTGGGAGAGACGTGGCGCGGCATCAACGGGTGTTGGTCCGGTTCGGGTACGACGGCGCGCGCTTCCATGGTGTCCCGCCGCAGCCGGGCCTCCCCACGGTCGGCGCCGCGTTGCGGGCACGGCTCGAGGTCGCCGCAGATACGCGGGCCCGTGGGCTGGCGTGGGCGTCGCGAACCGATCGCGGCGTGCACGCCCGCGCCAATCTCGCGACGGCGTCGTTTCCATCCGGCACGGACCTTGCGCGTGTGGCGCTGCGCGTGTCGGTGCCGCGTCCGGATGGCCTCTTCCGGGTGTCGCTGCGTCCGGTGCCGGCCTCGGTCCATGCCCGGAACGTCGGACGGGGAAAGCACTACCGCTACGAGATCGAGGACAATGTGAGCAGCGCCCGGATCGTTCACCTCGCACGCACCCTGGGTCGAATGCGCGGGCCGGTCGATCCGCATGCGCCTGCCCCCACGGTCGCCGAGAAGCACAGCTGGCCGGTCGCGCCTCGCCTCGATCCCGCGGTGATGCGGGCCGCCGCAGTCCACCTCACCGGTCGCAAGGACTTCACGAGCTTCGCGGCGCGGCTGGGCCACCAGGACCCTGTCCGTGAAGTCACGCGGATCCAGATCCTGCGGACGTCGGCTGGCGTCCGACTGGACATCCATGGGACAGGATTCCTTCGCTACATGGTCCGCAATGTGGTTGGCTTGCTGGCAGAGATCGGCGCTGGCCTGCATCCGCCCAACCATGCTGCCCAGGTGCTCGCGGCCCGTGATCGGACCGCCGCGGGTGTGATGGCACCGGCCAGGGGTCTCCTGCTGCTGCGCATTGAGACGGAACGGGATTGGTTCGGGGATGGCTGAGGTCCACGGGGCGTCGGCGCCCCGGCGAGCCATCAAGGGCCGCCGCCCGCGATCAGGTAGGCGGCGCCCGCGCCGGCACGGCCTGCTGGACTGACCGTCGGGCCACCGACGAGCAGCTCGTCGGCCCCGTCGCCCCCCAGGTCGGGAATGAAGGCCACGGCCGCCCCGACCCGGGCTCCGGAACCGATACCGGTCAGCACGGCCTCCGCGCTCGCTGCAGAGCGGGTTCCGCTGATCGGACCGAGGAAGACGAAGGCCGCACCCGATGCTGGGCCCGCCCGGTCGGCAGCGGGCGTCCCCAGCAGCAGGTCCGGCGTGCCATCCCCGTTGATGTCCCCCGGCCCTGCGATCTCCTGACCGAGCCCATCTCCTCGGTACTGCCCCAGGAGCACCGCATGGGCGTCATTGGTGCCCAGCGTTCCGGTCAGCGGTCCGTGAAACAGGTACGCGGCGCCCGCGCCGATCTCGACCGTCGAGTCAGCGTATGCGCCGATGAGCAGGTCTTCATGACCGTCGCCATCCACGTCCCCCGGGGCGCCAAGACCCCCACCGAGTGCCGCCCCTGTCCGCGTTCCCCGGAGGATGCATTGCGAATCCTCGATGCTACCGCCCATGGTCAGGGGTCCAAGGAGCAGGAACGCCGCGCCGCCGTTCGGGGCGCCCCGGTCGTCCGTGAGGGCGCCGACCAGGAGGTCG
>JAYYRS010000422.1:0-9399 GCA_036126975.1 Myxococcota bacterium | reverse complement strand
GCAGCGATGGCGCCCACCATGGGATCGAACGCATCGAGGAGCGCATGCAGCGCGGTGCGGGACGGGGCCGAAGCCGCCAGTGCGCGGGCGGCGGCGGTGCGCACCGAACCCTCCCCATCTTTGAGCGCGAGCCTTTGCCATGCGGAAGGGGTGTCGAGGAACGGGACGGCGCTCTGCCGGATGCGGGTCGGACGAGTCGTCTCCACCAGCTCTGCGGCGTTCTCCAGCAGGCCGGCGCGACCGAGCGCGTCCAGCGCGGCCGCGGCGCGGTGCAGGGCGGGGTCGGCCGATGCCCGCCAGGCCTCTGCGGCCTCAAGCGTCGAACCCGCATCGAGGATGGGCTGGAGGAGCGCCGCGCGGTCAAGCTGGGAGATCGTCCCTATCGCTGCGATGGCTTCCAGCTGCACGGCGACCTCCTCGTCCATGAGGAGCGGTTCCAGGTCCGACCAGCCGAGACGAGCGGCAGCCCGGGCCACGGCGATCCGCACGCCGGGAGAAGGGTCGGTCGACAGCGCCGCGAGGAGCGGGTCTGCGGGGTCGCCGGCGTTCGCGACCGCGCGCACCAGGAATGCCCGGGCGTTCGCGTCGCTGACTGCTGCAGTCGCGGCCTGGAGCGACGCACTGAGTGGCGCTGCGAGCATGGTCGGTCCCTGACGGGCCAGGGCAAACGCGGCGCCGCGCTGGAGGCCGACGTCGGGTCGCTGCAGCGCCGCGAGCAGCGCTCGTGTGACGTCGGGGGAGCGTGCCGCCTCGACATCACGCATGGCGAGTCGCCCGAGCGCATGCGCCGCGGCGGTGGCCTCGTGGGGACGCCGGAGCACCCGCGGTTGCGTGGCCAGTGCGGCGACAAGAACCGGTACGGATCGCCCGTCGCCCTGGGTGCCCAGCGCGAGCAGCAGTCGGCGCCGGGTCTCGACGTCGACTTCGTCGTTGAGCCGGTCGGTCACCACCCGACTGCTGCCAGGGGTCTGTCCCAGTGCGTGCGCCGCCTCGCGCCGGACCTCGACCTGGGGTTCCGATACGAGGCGTTTCAGCGGGGTGAGGGCAGCGGCGGTTCGAAGGCGTCCCAGCGCGCGTGCGGCCCGCGCCCGCGTTCCAGGATCGTCCGCTGCCACGAAACTGGCGAGGGCGAGCGGCGGAAGCCGCTGGGCCTCGATCTGGAGGATCGTCTGTTCGTCCTCGGGTGCGAGCGCCAGTGCGCTCGCGGCGAGCAGGACGGTGAACACGCGCGCCTCCCAGGCCCCGCAACGGGGCAGGCCGTGCCATCCTACCGTCATGGATGACCTGGGGCTCCCCGCGGGGCCGTCGCACCTCGAGCGGCGTGTACTCGCGCAGATCCGGACTGCTGGCCTGTGGGCCGCAGACCAGGTCGTGGTGGTGGCGGTGTCCGGTGGGCTGGACAGCGTGGTCCTGCTTGACGTGCTGCACCGCACGGCGGGCGGTCATGGTGGGCGTTTGCGGGTCGCGTCCTGCGACCATGGGCTGCGTCCGGAATCCGCGGCGGAGGTCAGGGACGTCGGCACGCTCGCTGCACAGCTCGGTCTTCCCTTCACGCCACTGCGACTCGACGTCGCTGCGGGTCCCGATCTGGCTTCTCGGTGCAGGAACGCCCGTCGGGCTGCGCTGCGGGGGCTGGGTGCGGATCGCATCGCCACGGGACACCACCAGGACGATCAAGCGGAGACGGTGCTCCACCATCTGCTCCGTGGTTCAGGACTGCACGGGCTGCAGGGAATGCGGGCGCTGGCGCCGCCGTTCTGTCGCCCTCTCCTCGACGAACCACGAAGCGCTCTGCGAGCGTATGCGCGGGAGCGGAGCCTCGCCTGGGTGGAGGACCCGTCGAACCCGGCCTCTCTCCGGGGACGGATCCGCGCGGTGATGCCTTCGCTGGACAGCCTGCACGGGGGAGCAGGCAGGGCACTCGCCCGGTCGGCGGGCCTGCTGGCGCGGGACGCGGCGCATCTGGAGGCGCTCACCGAGGCTGCCTGGGGCCGGGCGTTCGCCGCCGGAGGGCTGTCTCTCTCCATCTTCCGTCGGGAGCCCGAGGCACTGCAGGCACGGATGCTCCGGCGTCTGTTGCGTCCGGTCGGCCCGCGGCTCCGGGCGGCCCACATCGAGCAGGCGCTGCGGTGGGTCCGGCGGCCCCAGGGACGGCTCGGGCTGCCGGGGGGGAGGGCCCTGTCTGCCCAGGATGGGCTCCTGTACCTCGAGGAGCCGGCCTGATGGACCTTCAGGCAGTGGCGCTCAGGCGCGCCGCCGCAGCGCCTCGAGGAGGTCCGACGCCGTCCCACCTGACGGCATCCTCCTCGCGGCCGCGCCGTGATGATGGACTGCGCGGCTCGCTGCGAGCACCGGCGCGGCCCCGGCCGCGAGCCCGGCCGCAACCATGCCGGCGAGCACGTCTCCGCTGCCCGCAGTGGCGAGCCGCTGGTCTCCGGCCGTGCTCACCCGGACGCCATCCGGAGCGCCAATCAGGGTGCCCGGCCCCTTGAGAACCGGCGTGCCGAAGCATGCGAGTGCCGCGACGGCGCGGAAACGGTCGGCCTCCACGTCTGCGCGTGAGCAGCCAAGCAGGCGGGCGGCCTCGGCAGTGTGGGGGGTCAGGACGCGGGCACCGCCCGCTTGGGGACAGGGCGTCGAGGCAGCGAGGACGGTGAGGGCGTCGGCGTCCAGCACGGCGGGGTTCGGGAAGCCGGCGTGAAGCGAAAGGATCTCGTCGGCACGGTCCACGCCGAGGCCCGGGCCGAGAACGAGGGCGTCGTGGCGATCGGGGTCCAGCTGTTCTGGCTCGGCCAGGATCACCTCGGGCCACAGTCCATGCAGGGAGGACCACTCCTGTCGCGGTGCCAGGAGGGTGACGAGCCCGGCGCCACCGCGGAAGGCACCGTGGGCAGCAAGGACGGCAGCGCCCCCCCCCGCACGAATCGCGACGTGCCCACGGTCCCATTTCGCGCACGTCGCCCGCGGCGCGGGATGCGGCACGTCGGCATCTTCGAGCAGCCACCCTGCGACCCCCACGTCTGCTGCACCCCTCGCGAGATCCAGTCCGATGTCGACGAACTCGACGGCGCCGCAGAGCTCCATGCCCGGTGCGCAGAGAAGCCCTGGCTTCCATCGCCCAAGCGTCAGGGTCAGATCTGCCTGGACCACCGCATCGGGGCTGCCGAGTGGCTGGCCGGTGTCGGAGCAGACCCCGGTTGGAAGATCGACCGCGACGATCCTCGCCCCAGCGATGCGGGCGGCACGGATTTCGGAGACCGCTCCTGCGATGGCTGGCCGAGGGGCCGCGGCCTGCCCCGTACCCAGAAGCGCATCCAACGCGACATCGACTGGTGGCATTGGACCCGAGTCTGCGGGGTGGAGTCGCGCGTTCTCTTGGGCGTCGGGCGTCACCGGTTCCGAGGCTGCACGCACGTGTACCGGGTGGCCCCACAAAGCGAGCCATCGCGCGGCGACGTATCCGTCTCCTCCGTTGTTGCCGGGGCCACACCAGACCCCGACTCGTGCCTGGGGCCATCGTGCGTGGACGACCTCGGCGATGCTGCGCCCAGCCAGTTCCATCAGGACGCGACCGGGGATGCCGCGTTCCTGGATCACCCGGCGGTCGAGTTCGCGCACCTGGGCTGCCGTGCAGACGGGGATCATGCGCGGGTCGCCGCCTCGAACTCCGCGCGGATGCGAGCGACCCAGGCTTCCGGAGAGTTGGTGCCGGACCCCTGGCCCTCCACGAGGATTCGGAGCTTGGGTTCCGTCCCGGAGTAGCGCACCACGAGCCGGTTGCCGGCCTCCGCGGCGGCCGCGCGGGAGGAGAGCGTCTCGAGGTCCGGACGCTCGCCATCGAACCGCACCGCGTCCTGGGCCACGGGCCAACGGGTCCATCCGCCTGCAGGCAAAGGCAGAGGCGGCCGGCCTTCAGGTCCCGCGAGGGTCGCGAGGACCCGGAGCGCCGTGTAGAGGCCGTCACCGGTGGGAAGTCCATCGGCGAAGAGCACGTGACCGGAGGGCTCGGCGCCGACCGTCGCCGCGCTGGCAGCGAGTGCGGCGGCGACGTGCTTGTCGCCCACGGGGGTGCGCACGAGCCTGCCCGCAAGCGCTGCCTCGAGTCCTCCATTGCTCATCACGGTTCCAATGACGGGACGCGTGCCCACTCCACACAGAAGCCAGAGGAGGTCATCGCCGTCGAGGCGACCGTGGACTGCATCCACCAGTGCGATGCGGTCGGCGTCGCCGTCAAGACAGATGCCAAGCTGGCACCCGGCCGCGGCCAGCGCGGCCCGGTCTGGAGGGTGGAGGGCACCCACGCCGTCGTTGATGTTTCGCCCCGTGGGAGCAGGGTCCCGCTGGATGACCTCGGCACCGCGCGCCTCCAGCACGCCGGCGGCGTGTCCGTGCGCGGCACCGCTCGCGCAATCCAGCAGGATCCGAAGCCCGGAAAGGTCTGGCGAAGGCATGGCCTGTCGCCACGCCTCGGCCCCGTCTGCGTGGTCGCGGACGGTTCCACCTGCGGCGGCCTGCCGTGTGATGAAGCACCGCTCCAGGGAAGCCACCTCGGTGGGCTTCCGGCCGTCCCCTCGCACCACCTTGATGCCATTGTCATGCCACGGATTGTGCGACGCGGTGAGCATCACGCCGGCGGAAGCCTCTCCGGCAGCGGCCGCGCAGGAGACCGCAGCTGTCGGAAGCACACCGAGTCGAACAACGGATGCGCCGCTGGCCATCAGTCCCGCAACCAGGGCGGCCTCCAAGTGCTCACCGCTCTCGCGGGGGTCTCGGCCCACGACCACGGTCCCGGTGGGTCCGCCTGCCCATTCGGCGATCCCTTGGCCCATCCGGTACACGCCCTTCTCGGTGAGCGGCCACGTGCCGGCCCGGCCTCGGACACCGTCGGTTCCGAAGCGGATGGGGGGAGGGACGTCACTCATCGGTCGCGGGCTCCGGCTGGAGGCCGATGGTCGCGGGCCGGACGGACTGCACGCGGACGGCATCGAATCCATCGGGGAGGACGACCTGGATGCGGCTGTCGGGGTCCTCCGCCATCCATTCGACGTCGACCGAGCTGGTTCCGGGGTCGATCGCATCGGGAAGCAGGACCGACAGCCGGACGTTCTCGGCGGAGAGCCGCTGCACGAGGTTCTGCGGACCCTCCACCGCGACGCGTGCGCTCGTGGTGCTTGTGGTCCAGCCGGGGGCGCCCTTGAGCTGCACCGGAACGTCGGTGAAGTTCCGCGAAGTGAGCACCGGCTCGATGGCGATGGCCACGGTGACCTTGCCCTGCTCGACGGGCTTGACCGTGCGGCGGTCTACCGCCAGCGGCACGCTCTTCTCGACGCTTTTGCGCATGCCGGAGATGTCGATGATGTCGGTGCTGACCTCGGCGATGGTCCGGACAAGGCTCTGGGGGCCGCGGATCTCGACCGTGGGAGGCGTGACGATGGCGGTCGTCTTGCGCCATCCTTCTGCGGGCTCGCCAATGACCGCTGCGCTCACCCGGACGATGCGGTTCATCTCCTTGTCGAGCTGCAGCTCCGCTCCCGGCGGAGAGATCTGAACGACCTCGAGACCCGCGGGGATCCCTTCGATGCGATGCTCCGAGAAGTCGATGCTCGTCTTGCCCATTTCCTCGTCCGAAAGATCGACCGCCATCGACAGGGTCCTTCCATCGATCGCGCGGACCCGGCCCTGCGGACCACGAACGGTGACCACGAGCGTTCGAGCCAGGCCTTCGACTGGCGTGAGCCCCTCCGGCAGTGCGTAGGTGACCTGCGTTCTGCTGGGCCGATCGATGACCTCCTCTGTCTGGAGCCATGCCCAGAGGGAGAGTGCGAGAAGCAGCGATAGCGCCTTGAGGAAGAAGTTCTCCGTGACAGCGCGGGTCGCGATTGCGCGGGCCCGTTCCAGACGCCTGTCGACCATGACTCAGTCCTCCCCGTCGTCGTCGACCGGCTCGCCGTCGTCGATGACCTGGAGACGCTCCTGGAGCACTTCGCGGAGCTCGTTGGCGTCGGTCGTCGGCCGGATCTCACCGCGCTCCACCACGGAGACGGTCGCCCTCTCTTCGCTCACGATGATCACCAGTGCATCTGTCTCCTCGGTCAGACCGATGGCCGCGCGGTGGCGGGTACCGAAGAACTTCGAGACGTTCTTCGACTGGGTCAGGGGGAGGAATCCCTGGGCCGCCGCCACGCGTCCCTTTTGAAGGACGACGGCGCCGTCGTGGAGGGGGCTCGTAGGATGGAACACGCTCAGGAGCAGCTCCTCGCTGACCAGTGCGTCGAGTTTCGATGCCGGCTCCACGTAGTCGTCGAGGGATGCAGTTCGCTCAATCGCGATGAGGGCACCCATTCGCCGCGACGCCATGGCGAAGCTGACCCGGACCAGCTCCTCGACGGTCGACAGCTCGAGGGAACTCCGACTGCGGGTGAACCACAGCTGTCCGCCGGCGCGCGCGAGGCCCTTGCGGATGTCCTGTTGGAAGAGGATGACCACTGCCAGCACGAGGTAGACGAAGAACTTCTCCAGCATGAAGTGGATGGTCAGCAGCTCGAGTTTCGCCGCGAGGATGTACAGCAGGACGAGAACGCCGAGTCCTGCGAGGCTCTGGATTGCGCGCGTGCCCCGCATGATGCTGAGCGTGCGGTAGACAATGAAGGCCATGAGCCCGATGTCGAGGGCGTCAGTCCAGCGCAACGATTCCCAGAGCCAGCCCATCAGGCTCCACCAGCGTGAGGCGCAGGGTGAGCCTACGGGGTCTGCTGCCCGGCGGCAAGCTCTCCGGACCGGTCGATGGCGTACAGCAGGTCGACATGCTGCCGGGTCTCGGCCACGTCGTGGACTCGAAAGATCCGGGCGCCGCGCTGCCAGGCGGCTGCAACCGCCGCCAGTGAACCTGGCAGGCGGTCCTCCGGGTCGGGCAGGCGGAGCGTCCGTCCAATGAAGCTCTTGCGACTTGCGCCGATGTAGACAGGCAGACCGGTCGCGACCAGCGCGTCCGTGTCGCGGAGCAGTCGGAGGCTCTGCCGTGCCGTCTTCGCGAAGCCGATCCCAGGGTCGATCGCGACCTGGGGACTCCGCGCCCGGCCGGCAGCCTCGACCAGATGCGCTCGGACTTCGGCGGTGAGGTCCGCGTAGTCGGTAAGGGCGGACATGGACCGTGGTGTGCCGCGCATGTGCATGACGACGGTCAGAAGGAAACGTTCGCTGATGGCGGTCATTGCGGCGTCTCTGAGGCCCGTGACGTCGTTGAGCACCACTGCGCCTGCCGCGGCGGCCCGCGCAGCGACCGCGGGCTTGCTCGTGTCGACGGAGATCACGACCTCCGCAGAGAGTGCCTCCACGACCGGAGCGATCCGAGCCCATTCGGCCTCGGCGTCCACGGCATCTGCGCCTGGCCGGGTCGACTCCCCGCCCACGTCGAGCCAGTCTGCGCCCTGCGCGACCAGGCGGCGGGCGTGCGCCAGGAGGTCCGCGTGTGCTCCACCGTCGAAGAAGGAGTCTGGCGTGCAGTTGACGACCCCGACCACGATGGGCCGATGGGGCTGTCCGGACTCGTTGACCTGGAGCAGCATCAGGCCGGCTGGGGCACCGGGTAGACCGGGTTGAGCCCCTGGACCACCTCTTCGAACTCCTCTCCCTCTACGGTCTCGTTCTCGAGAAGCACCTGGGAGAGGCGTTCGAGGATGTGCATGTTCTGCTTGAGGATGGACTGCGCCAGGCCGTCGGCCTCGTCGAGGATGCGTCGGACCTCGGCGTCGACCTGCTGGGCTGTTGCCTCCGAGATCGAGCTCGTCCGACCCATGTCGCGTCCGAGGAAGATCTCCTGACCCTCCTGGATGCTGACGGGGCCGACCCGTTCCGACATTCCGTACTCGGTCACCATCGCGCGGGCGATCCGGGTCGCTTGCTTGAGGTCGTTGCTTGCTCCGGTCGTGACTTCGTCGAAGCGCATGAGCTCCGCGGCACGTCCCCCCATCATGAATGTGATGCGATTCCGGAGCTGGTCGGCGGTGTAGTCGAGCGCATCCTCCTCCGGGAGGATCTGGGTCACCCCGAGGGCGCGTCCGCGGGGCACGATCGTGACCTTGTGCACCCGGTCGGTATCGGGGAGCAGACGCGCGACGATGGCGTGACCGGCCTCGTGGTAGGCGGTCCGCACCCGACTGCGCTCCGGCACGACCAGGCTCCGCCGCTCCGCACCCATGCTGACCTTGTCGCGAGCGGACTCGAAGTCCGTCATCTCGATCCGGTCCTTGTCATCCCGGGCGGCGATCAGCGCCGCCTCGTTCACGAGGTTCTCGAGGTCGGCGCCGGAGAATCCTGGTGTTGCTTTTGCGAGGACGTCCAGCTTCACGTTCTCCGCGAGGGGAGTGCGGCGGGTGTGGACCTTGAGGATCCCCTCCCGTCCCTTAACGTCGGGGTTGCCCACCATCACACGGCGGTCGAAGCGTCCGGGCCGCAGCAGGGCGGGGTCAAGCACGTCTGGCCGGTTGGTCGCCGCCATCAGGATCACGCCCTCGGATGACTCGAATCCGTCCATCTCCACGAGCAGGGCATTGAGCGTCTGTTCGCGTTCGTCATGTCCGCCCCCGGTTCCGGCACCGCGAAGGCGTCCCACGGCGTCGATCTCATCGACGAAGATGATGCAGGGGGCCTGCTTCTTGCCCTGCTCGAACAGATCCCGGACCCGGCTGGCGCCGACCCCCACGAACATTTCGACGAAGTCGGACCCGGAGATGCTGAAGAACGGCACGCCGGCTTCGCCCGCAACGGCGCGGGCGAGGAGGGTCTTTCCGGTGCCAGGCGGGCCCATCAGAAGCACGCCCTTGGGGATCCGCCCACCGAGCCGGGTGAACTTCCGGGGGTCCTTGAGGAAGTGGATGATCTCCTCGAGTTCCTGCTTTGCCTCCTGGGCACCCGCGACGTCGGCAAACGTGACGCGCTTTCCGGACTCGTTCAGCAGCCGTGCCTTGGATTTGCCGAAGCTCATGGCCCGGCCGCCGCTCGACTGGAGCTGGCGCATGAAGAGCAGGAAGATGACGAAGATCACGACCATCGGGATGACGGTCATCGCGATGTGGAGCAGGTCGCCCCGGGGGCGGGGCTCGAAATTGGGCACGATGTCGTTGTCAAGAAGAATCTGCTCGAACGTCTCGGTGCTCTCCGGGCCGACCGTCGTGAAGGTTGAACCATCGGACAGCTCCCCCCGGACCTCCTGGCCCTGGATGGTCAGCTGCGTGACCTTCTGCTGCCGGACCTGCTGGATCAGCTCCGAGTACGGAAGCTGTTTGTCCTGGGCGCTCGTTCCGCCGCCGACCATGGTGAAGGCCAGCATCAGTACGAGCAGCAGGAACACCCAGAGGAAGACGCCCTTGCTGGTGCTTTTCATGCTGCACAGGGTATCGC
>JAYYRS010000421.1:0-7892 GCA_036126975.1 Myxococcota bacterium | reverse complement strand
ATCGACACCGCAGAGCGCCAGGGCAAGCTGTTCCGCCTCGAGGGTGACCCCGAGGCGGCTGCCGGTCGGTTTGCACGGATGCTGCGGCTCAACAAGGGAGGGGACGTGGCCCAGGAGATTCGCGGGATGGTGGGCCTGGTGGAGTGCCGGATCACTGCCGGGCAGCTGGACGACCTCGAGACGGAGGTAGACCGGCTGCGCCAGCTTGCGCGGCAGAGCGGGGATACCCGACACATCGCCCAGGCGACCTGGTGCGGCGGCCTGCTGCACCTGCGGCATCGACGACTGGTCGCCGCGGAGCGGCACTTCCAGACCAGCCGCGCCCTGGCGGCGACGCTCGGCGCAGACCGGCTGCAGCTCAGCTGCGAAAACAACCTCGGGGAAGTGTTCCGGTATCGGGGTGAGCTGGAAGCAGCGCGCCTGTCGTATGCGCGGGCCGCTCGGCTCGCCGGCGCTAGGGGCTGGGGAGATCTGGCGGCCGTGGCGCATGTGAATCTTGCTCTCCTGGCCTTGCAGCAGGACCAGCCGCAGGCCATCGAGGCGGAAATCGATCGCGTCGCGGCACTCCTCGACGACCACCCGCGGCACTGGGCATGGCAGTTCGTCGGGCTGCTCCGTGCCCTTCGTGCGGCGACCTGCGGGGAGGCCCCGGCCTGTCGTGCATGGTGGTCGGTGGCGCAGGACCGTGGGCTTGCCCGCATGCCTGGACCGGACCTGTGGCTGCCGCTCGACCGTCTCTCCACCGCTGCGGCCGCGCAGGGATGGGACGACCTTGCGACATCGGCCGCCCATCTCGCGGCCCGCGCGTCCGGTGGCATTCGCACCGGGTCCAGCGATGAGCCGGTCCGCGGCTAGCGGGTCCAGACCAGCATGCGAGATCCCACCCTGGGGGGGCCGTCGAGGAATCCCCGTGTTCGGTGGCTGTCGGAAGCCCGCGACCGTGGTACACACCCTTTCCCCCCTGCATGGAGTGCGCATGTCCTGGACCCGCTGGACCGCTCCCGTCCTGTTGCTGACCTCGCTCGTGGGCTGCCCCGAGCCCGTATCCTCGAATGCCCCCAGTGCTGGTGGCGCCGGACCCGGCGCCGCAGCGGGTGGCGGCGCGCCCGGCAACGCCGGTGGTGGCGATGGAATGATGGGAAGCCCCCCGACCCAGGCGCCAACCACGAGCGGAGCGGGTGGGCCCGGCTCGATCCCCGATGCGGATCTGGAGCCGAAGTTCAGCCAGGACGACCTCGCGGATGGGGCGACCATTTCGGGGACGCTGGTTTGCAGCGACTGCAACGGCGCCCTTCTCGTCCGCGTCCTGCCGCCGCCACCGGACCAGGGTGGCTCGGAGGAAGGCATCGTCCTCATCACCACGAAGTCGTTCGACGAGCCGGGTGACTTCTCGTTGAAAGTCCCGAAGGACCGGCCCGTCGTCGTCCTCCAGATCGTCGAAGACGCCAATGGCGACGGCAAGCCCAGCGCCGGTGAGCGCATGGGCATTCCGGTGGACGGACCCGTCAAGGTCGAGTCCAATCTCACGGGTGTCACCCTCGAGGTCGGCGTCTTCCCCCAGATGGGTGCAGCCGATGCAACCGGTTCACAGTTTGCGAATCCGCCGGAGGGAGCCCCGAACCCGACCGCGCCGGGCGCAGAGCCCGCCGCCGGCGCGGGTGGTCCGCCCGCCGGTGGTGCAGGCGGGGACGGAGGGGGGGCGCCCGCGCTCCCCGACGGCCCGAACGCGGCAGGAGCACCGCCGGCCAACCCGGATGGGGGTGCCGGTGCCGAGGGCGGCGCGCCGCCTGCGCCTGAGGGAGGACACGGGAACTGTAGTGCCGGTCGGGCCCGGGACGCGTCTGGCTGGCGCACCCGGGCCGGCCAGTCCCTCGGGCTGGGCTACCCTCCATCCATGGACTCCCCGGCCGACCCAGTCCCGCGCGTGACGAGACGACTCTGGCTCCTCGTGATGGTGCTGGTGGGCGTTGCGGTTCCCCTTGGCCCTGCGGTGGTGGCGGCCGGGGTTCCAGGCGGGGGGCCCGACGTCGTGTCCACGCTCTGGGGCATGTGGTGGTTCCAGCAGGCGGGCGCCGCCATGCCCCTCGGCGGAGAGACGACTCTCGTCAACCACCCTTTCGGCGCCCACGGTGTGGTGCTTTCGCCATCGACCGCAGCGCTCTGGTCGGTCTGCGAACCGTGGCTCGGCTCCGGTCGGTCCGCATCGCTCGTGGTTGCGGCCGTCCTGGTCGCCTTGGTTGCCGGCGTCGGCATGCTCGCCCGGGCCGCCGGTGTGGGACCCGCTGGCGCTGCGGTTGCGGCCTCCGCACTGCTCGTGGGCCGCTACCTTGTCTTCGGCGCTGGTGAGGGGTCCGTCGTCGCGATCGCGAACGTGCCGCTCCCTCTGGGCCTCGCCGCGCTGGTCTGGCTTGCTCGCGGACGCGGGGGTGCGGGAGCGGCTGCGGCACTGGCGGCGTGCACCGTGGCCGTCGCGACCGAGAATCCGTATCTCGCTCCGGTCCTGCCAACGGTCACCGCCGTGGTCACCGGCACTCGCATCGGCCGGAACAAACGACTCGAGCGGGTCGACGCCTTGTCGCTTGGCGGAGCCCTCGTGGGAGGGGTCGGTGTGGTGTTGGTCGCTGGCCTCTTCGGCAGGGCAGCGAGTCCGGACTACCCCCGTGAGGTCGCTGGAACTCTTCTCTCGCTCGGAACCTGGGATTTCACCGTCGTCGATCTGCCATGGGCACGGGTGCGTCCCTCTGAGGTGCTCTGGGGAGGCCCCGTTCGCTGGACCGTGGATGCAGCGGGTGGTGTTGCTGCAGGAGGGGGACGCACGCTCGGAGTCACGGTTCTGGGCATGGCGCTGATCGGAGGAGTCCGCGCGCCCGAGGCTCGACCATGGCTGGCGCTTGGGGCCGGGTGTTTCGTGGTGTCACTTGGGAGCCAGGTTGGGGATCTGGGAACGCCGTTCCTGTACCTGAACACGGTGATGGCGGAGGTTGCTCGTCCACTCACACAGCCAGTCCGGTTCCTCGCGGTGACCCAGATCGCCGTCGCGGTTGCCGCGGGGTTCGGGGCGGAGGTGCTCCTGGCCCGTGCAGGCCGTTCCGCAGGCCTGGCGGTGGGTGGAGCCATGCTTCTCGAGTGTGCATTTCTGGGTGGAGGGTCACTGCGCATGCCGGTGACAGCCCTGCCCGAGGCCGCATGCGTGGAGGATCTCGAGCCGGGCGCAGTGCTGGTCTGGCCCTGGGATGCGCGCGACGGGGAACCTTCGGTGGCGCAGCTTCTGCAGCTGCAGCACGAACAGGCGGCAGTGCATCCCGGGATTGCCAGCTGGCGGCAGCTCGAGCGCTCTGCGATCCAGCGGGTGCGGGCCATGGGAGTGACGGATCGGGGTCGCTCCGAGGAACCCCTCCAGCTCGGTCGACTCGACCAGCATGGGTACCGATGGATCATCGTAGACGAGGGAGCCGATCCGCAGGGGCGGGCCCGGATGCGACCGCAGCTTGGACGTCCGATTGCCGAGTGCCCCGGCTTCGCTGTCTTCGACATCCGGCGACCGGCGATGGGTCCCCTGGATTTGTCCTCATCGGGGCGGCGGTCCGCCGGGCCGAGCGGGAGCGTGCGGCGCAATGCCCGCCCCTGTGGGGCCGCGCTGCGCGGCCCCTCCTGGGGTCGGGGGCCGCTTCCCCGGCCCGCGCCCCGGCCCGGCGCGCTCCGAGGCGTCCACATCTCGCAGGAACGCGCTGCCGACCCGGAGCGCCTCGCTGAGCGTTCGCAGTGCCGCCTCGCTGTCTCCCGCTTCGGCTTGCAGGCGCCCCTCGATGGCCAGGAGGATGCCGTCCCGGTTCGGGCAGGACCAGTCCTGATGATGCAGGGGTCGATTGGCCCGCAGGACGGTGAGCGCCGCTTCCGCCCGACCCGCGCGGGCCAGCTGGCGAACGGCCGCGTTTCGCACCTGCTTGATGTTGTAGAAACGACTGCCGTGTCCGTACGCGTCGAGCACGGACACGATCTTCTCGAGGTCGACAGGCAGCCGTTCGGGGTCGTCAGCCAGCGTGGCGTCGAGCTGGGAGGCCCATCGCTCGAGCTGTGCGCGGTGCCCTGCATCGTCGAGGCCGAGGCGCTCGAGGGTGCCGATGGCGCGAGGACCGGGCCACCCCGCGGTGTCGATCAGCGTATCGCCGGTGGGCAGCCACCCGAGGCCGTCCGCCGTGAAATCGGGTTCCTGATCGGGGTCGCGAAGGGCATCCGCGAGAATGCTGGGCCACCTGATGGCGGGCTCGCCGGTGAGGGATGGAGCCTCACCGACCAGATTGGCTGGAATCTTCCAGCTCCAGTCCTCTGCGCCGAGTTGCCCGGCCGCCAGACCGATGAGCAGGGCCTGTCGACGGCTCTCGGACGGACGCCAGTAGCCCCATCGTTCTTCGAGTCCGAGCGGGTCCAGCGACGAGAGATACGCCTCGACAAGTGCGACGCGCAGATCGTGCCGATCATCGAAGTCCTTGAATCCATCGATGTCGAGGTTGGCATTGATCGCGAGGTGGCGGGTCAGCTCCGCTTGCAGCGAACGGGCCTCGGCCTCCACGTCTTCGCCGCGATCATGCCGCACGGCCAGCCCGAGGTAGCGCGCTCGGAGTGCATCCAGGCCTGTCCCGATCACGTCGGGAACGCCCCCGGCAGCGAGGGTGCCGAGCAGCGATGCGTCGCGGTGCGCAGCCTGCTGCAATGGCCCGACGATGTCTCGTGCAACACCGCTGCCCGGAGTCTTGATTCCGTCGAGCCGGCGTGCGAGGTCGGTATAGGCGGTCGCAGCCTGCGTCAGATCACCGCGCGTCGCGAGCACGCGCGCTCGGTCCCGCCCCGCCGCAGACAGGTGTCCGGCAACACGCATCCGTACGTCGGCCCAGTTGTGCTCCCCATACCATCGAGCATCGCCGACAAATCCTCCAGCATCCCAGTCCCAGACCGGGTTCTCCGCGGGGATCGGGGGATGCTGACCGCCAGGGTCAGCAAATGCCTCGCCCGTCGGTGCGGTTCCCGATGGCGCAGGGGGCGCTCCGTTTGGCATGCGCGGGTGGGCGCCTGCTGCTGGGGAGGAGGAGGTGGGCTCATCGCCTTCTGCTCCGGGCATGGAAGGTGCTTCTGGAGAGCCGGAACAGCTCCACAGAACCAGTGCCAGCAGGCTCGACCTCATGGGTTCTCCTCGGCCACGCAAGCGCGCAGGGCTGCTGCGACCACCGCATGTCCAGCAGCCGTCCAGTGCCCATCGTAGGTGAAGTACAATGCGTCTCCGGCCTCGGCCGCCGTCCGGAGAGCCGGTGTGAGATCGCAGGTTCGGATACCGAGGCGCTCGAGCTCCCGCAGGACGGCATCTCGCGGAGCATCCGGGGTCGCCAGCGAAGGATCCAGACCGACGACCTCGAAAGTGGACGCGAGGCGTTCCGGATGGATGACGAAGGCGGGAGGCGCCAGTGCGACGAGGAGCGAATCTCCCCGCGAGCGAACGGACCGACGTACCTCGGCGAGCGCCTCGCGCGTCGCCGGGATCAGATGCTGCAGCGTGGACCGTCCCTCTGCGGAGAAGATCGCCAGCTCCCCCCGCCAGCGTTCTCGCGCCGGGTCGGCTCCGCTCCGGATGCTCTGCGCACGCGACCAGACGCGCGTGTGCGCGTACAGGGCAGAGTGGCGCAGCAGCAGGGACGTCCAGCGCGAGACGGTTGGTCGAGGGATGGGCGTGCCCGCCTCGCGTCCTGCGACGGTCTGGAGCACATGGGGGAAGCGTTCGTTGTCCTGGAGGTCATTCCCGAGGAAGAAGGTAAGGAGAACGCCGTCCGTATCGCGTGTTCGGTCGATTCGGGCCGCCCTCCGCGAAGCCTGCCATGTGGAGTAGCCGTCGACACCCAGGTTCAGGAAGGTGCGTCCGGTAGCCACACCGAGCTGGTGGGAGAAGGTCTGCTCGGCAGCAACCTGCACGGCGAGCGTGAAGGAGTCGCCCACGGCTGCCCATCGAGGCTGCGAAGGAGCATCCGGTCCACCAGGAACGATTCGCACGCCATCGCCATCGAAGGCGAGGGGCACCGTATAGCCCTGGGACCGGATGGTGTCCGAGAAGCCCGCTCGAGGGACAAGAACCAGCTCTGGATCGATGACGTAGAGGTCTCGCGGGGACGCATCCGGTGCGTCGAACAGGAGATCTGCGTGGCCGGCGGGTCGCACGACGCGCGCGATGAGCTCGACGCCTGCCAGTCCGAGGAGGAGCCCCCCGAGCACCAGCGCAGACCGACCGAAGGCAAGGCGGCTCACTCCACATCCCGTGCGCAGCGGAAGCCGGATGTCTTTCTGCGAAGTTCGGGAAGGAAGTGATTCCGCTCGCCCTCGGGATGCTGTTCGGCGTCGAAGAAGTAGGACCCGCCCCGCACGGCCACGTACAGCGATGGTCCGTCGGCGCGATACGCCTGCAGCAGGTCGCCTCGGGCCTCGAATCGAGCATCTTCCCAACGCTCGATTCGGGCGTCCGACGTGAACTCCCATGCGTTGCCGAACATGTCATCCGCCCCTGTCCATGACCGGCCAGCAGCGAAGGTGCCGACGGGAGACGTCTTGAGAAAGCCGTCACTGTCATCGAAGTTCGGTTGCTCCATCCGGCCATGGTTCAGGCGCGTCCCGTCGTAGACGTCACCCCAGGGGAAGGCGCGGGCGTGGTCCGCTACGCCGAGCGCGGCGAGCTGCCACTCTGGCTCCCGTGGCAGGCGTTTTCCGGCCCAAGCGCAGAAGGCCCGGGCATCGTGCCAGCTGGCGAGGGTGACGGGATGGTCGCGAGTCCCGGCCGGTGGCTCGGTGCCTGACCAGTTGTAGCCGTCGGCAGCCCAGGGCTCGTCGACATGAGGAGGTCGATAGCCGGAGTCCTCGAGGAAGTGCTGGTATGCGCTCCGCGTGACCTCGGTCCGGTCCAGCCAGAAGTCGTTGACGGCGATGGAACGGGGTTGGAGCCCCTGGCCGCCAAGGAAGCGCCAGGGTGCCGGAGCACCTGCCGCGCCGGCCTTCCGGTCCCGTCGTGGCTCGACGGGCGGCGGGCCACCCGGCGCCCCCGGTCCACCCGGCGCCCCCGGTCCACCCAGCCGCCGCGCGTCGCCGGACGGCAGGGATGGGCTGGCCGGACGCGCTCCGCCGGATCGGAACGGCATCCGAGGTGGACCCAGCCGCACGACACCACCCGGAACAAAGTCCTTGCCATCCCGTTCCTCGGGAGTGTGGCCCGCGGTGGGGTCGGCCGCTGGGCGGGCCGATTGCGGCACAACGGTGCTGGGCGGTGCCGCTGGCGCCGCAACATCCGTTTCGGCCGCCGGAGCAGATGGGGGTGGAGACCATGTGTCGCACCCGACCCCGGCAGCGAAGATCACGGCGACCAGGCGCATCGGAATCCAGTCGTGAGGGCTTGGCGTTCCGGTTCGGCCGGCTCGCGATGCGTGCAGGTGCAGTAGGACGGCAGATTCATGTAGGAGCCACCTCGGAGCACGCGCCAGGTCCCCGTCTCCGGGCCGGTCGGGTCGACGACACCATCCGTAGACGTACCGGTGCGGTGGTACCAATCGGACGTCCACTCCCAGACGTTGCCGGCCATGTGGAGCGCGCCTGCCGGGCTTGCCAGCGCAGAGGCCTGGTCGGCGGCCGCGGCTGTGCGAACGGAGTCGAGATGCCCGAACTTGGCGATGTCGTTCATCCGGAATGGTTGGTCTGGATCATCGCCCCAGGGGTACCGCTGGGGCTTTCCTCCGCACGCGGCGCGTTCCCACTCGCTCTCCGTCGGCAGGCGTCCACCAGCCCATCGACAATAGGCATCTGCCTCGAACCATGAGACGGCTACGACGGGGTGGTCGTCGGGCCGAGCGGATGAGCGGACGTCCCTG
>JAYYRS010000420.1:0-5120 GCA_036126975.1 Myxococcota bacterium | reverse complement strand
GCGCCGGGTCGAGTACTCCGACGGTGAGAACGTCATCTTCTTCGAGGACGACTGGGCACGCATCGGCGCAGATGAGAGCCTGCTCGCCCTCTCGTTCGTCTTCAGTCAGGACGATGGGGAGATCATCGCCGCCGACGTGGCGTTCAACATCGAGCATCACGAGTGGGACACCGATGGCGGCAACGCGCTCTCGGGTTCGAACGACTTCTACAACGCGCTCAGCCATGAGATGTGGCATGTCACCGGACTCGCCCACTCGGAGCATGGAGAGGCGACAATGGCGCCCAGTACAGAGCCCGGCGAGACCCGCAAGCGAACCCTCCATCAGGACGACATCGATGGGCTGCTGGACCTCTACGGTGGTGTGATGACCACTCATCCGATGGGCTGCAGCACGACCGGCGGCGGCCCGACCGGCGGTCTTGGCATCGGATTTGCCACCCTGATGATCGCAGGCCTCATGAGACAGCGCCGCAGTTCCGATCCCCGGGTCGACGGCGGGGACGCCTGAGTCCCCCGCCCGGTCGACGGCCCGCAGGTGCGGGCGCTCCCACGCCGATTCCCCCTCGCGTCCACCCAGCCGGACGCCCCTCGGAGGACGACATGCTCACCACGATTCTCAGCGCCGCAGTCGCACTCGCCCCCGCTTCCCATGCGGCGACCTACCAGTCCGAGCTCGGCCTCGAGGAACTGTCCGACCAAGCCGACCGCATCGTCATCGCAGACGTGGTCTCGACCTACACGACGAAACGCCACGGTGTCGTGTACACCGTCGCCGACCTCGCCGTCACCCAGACCCTCAAGGGTGACCACGGCTGGAAGGTCCGCGTGACCGTCCCTGGAGGCAAGCTCGACGGAGCGGAGACCCGTGTTCCCGGGGCGCCCCGCTTCATCGAATCCGACACGATGCTCCTCTACCTCGAGGACGAGACCATCGTGGGACTCGGGCAGGGCTCCTTCGTCGTCGAGTATGGCCTCGCGTGGCGGCCCAAGCGGGATGACGTCTTCCTCAGTCCTCGGCGGCAACACGACTGGGCAGACCAGATCGACCCCAACGAGCACTACACGGTGTTCCCGCTCCAGGCGGTCCGGAACGCAGCACGCTGAGCATCCGTGCCCGGAGGCCGCTCCCTACTCCGGCCCGTTCTTGCGGCTGCGTCGCCAGCGCGCGCCTTTCTTGAGACGCTGCTCTACGATGGATCGCTGACGCTCTTTGTAGAGCTGATGAGCGTTCTCGCCCTCCTCGTTGCGCCGGGCGGTCGCCCGGTCGAGGACCTGGAACTCCACCATGGCAAACACCGTCCGACCGAGCATCGCCCCGTAGCGGATGTTGGTGAGATGATCGACCCGGACGGGGAAGTCAACGATGAAGTTCACCATCCGATAGCCAGGCCCACTGAACGGGTTCTCGTCGGCGGTGGGGTAGTTGCCGAGACCGTCGAGCGCGGGCTCCGGAAGCTGCAGCCCCTCTGCGAGCGAGGCGTAGGGCGCAGCATTCAGCAGCTCGGCGAGGTCCACGAGGTTGTTGTGTGACTGGCCCGGGATCACATAGTTGAACGGGAACAGGTGCCGTGTGAGCCATGCAATGGCGGGCAGGACATGCTGTCGGTCCTCGGTCACGATCCGGAACCGGAGCTTGTCGAAGATGGTCGCTGCGGTGTTCTCCTTCTTTGCGATGAGCTTCGTGATCACGCTGTTCCGCGTCTTGCGACTCCCGTAGAACGCGACCAGCGGGAACCCCTCGGCCCGCATGCGGTCGGCGGCATCGACGATCCGGCGTTCTGCAAGGTCGAGGACGTCAGCCTGGCCCAGAGGCGTCTGGAAACGAAGCTCCGCGGCCTCCATGTGATTGATGACGTGCATCAGCTTCAGGATCACGCATGCCAGGATCTGTCGTCGACGGAAGCCGCCAGTCCTCGATGCGTGACGGAAGATCTCCCGCACATCGTCCGGCTGCCGGAGATCCTCGGGGAACGTAAGTCCCAGGTGCTCTTCGAGATAGTTGACAGCCTCCGCGTGCACGAATCGGAGCCGGCGGTGGTCCTCAGGATCCTTCAGGTCGAGGAGATGGAGCGCCAGGAAGCGGTCCACATCGGCCAGCGTCTCGAAATGCGCACGATTCCAGTCGATCACGCTGTTTCCGGCGAGGATCAGCCGCACCGAATCGAGGTCTCCCAGGTCTACCGCGTGCCCGCCGAGCGCGCCGGACATGGTCGCGTCGATGTCGAGGCGCAACTCGGTGCTCACGTCGGGTCCGGGGGAAACAGGCATGGGAGTCGGTCACGGCGCATGTCGCGACCGTCGTCCTGCGTCCGTCCGTAATCTCCACCTCGGCCCCTCGCATCCGAGGCGCTCCGGTTAGGAGCCCGTCGATCCGACCGCCCGCCGCCGCGTCACAGCGTCGCGCCCCCGCATCGTCGAGAGAATCATGGCCACCCGGATGCGCGTCACCAGCACCTACGTCGGCGCCACCGGCGCCTTCCTGAAGCACCTTCATATTGCCGTGCCGGTCGGCATCGCCGTGGCCTGCATCACCGCACCTGTCGACCGCTACCTGTGGAGCCACTTCGGCAGCGGCCACGCCAACATGCTGGCGGCGATGCTGAGCATCACTGCGGTGTACCTGATGGTGGTCATCTTTGTCGGCCCCCTGATGGCCGCGACCGCCATCTATGCGGCGAAGAAGCACTGGGACGGCAAGTCCGCCGGGCTGTACCCCGCCACCAACTTCGCCCTGAACCGCTACAAGCGGATGTTCCTTCCGCACCTCGGGGCACAGCTCAGCATCCAGCTGGGCATGCAGGTGATCATCCCGGGGATCCTGTTCCTGTGCATGTACGCCTTCGTCGATGCGGTCGCATGCCTCGAAGATGAGAAATGGCCACTGCAGCGCAGCAAGAAGCTCACCCGCAACCGCCGGAAGACCATTCTCTGGGTCGCGCTCCCCTACCTGTTGTTCATGTTCCCCAAAGGCCTGATCATTGACCCAGCCGCACTGGAGTACGGGCTCCTCGCGACCCTCGCGAGCCACACCGTCTCCATCATGTTCGACTGGTGGCTCGCCCTCGCATTCGGCTGGATGTACCTGACCCGCATCAGCGGCCCCACGAAGGCGATCGAACCCGCCCCGGAGCCCGCCGCCGAATGAGTGGCGACGCCGTTTCCGCGGCCTTTCTGCAGGACACCCCCCGGCTGGTCCTGCGGTCCCGGGCTCTCCAGGGTGTGCCTCTCTCCGCTGCCCCGGCCGTGCTGGTCGAGCTGCTCGTGGGCACCGGACCCACCCGCCGTCGGAGTGGCGTCAAGCTGCCGCTGCTGGTCGTCACCCCGACGCGATCCGAGGCGGATCGGCTCACGACCGCGCTGTCCTGGCTGCTCGCGGCGCATCGCCCGGACGTTCCCGTCCTCGCCTTTCCGGCCGACGACGTGCGGACCTGGGACGGTCTCTCGCCCCACCCGGACATCCCGCGCCAGCGGCTCGTCGCCATCGACGCCTTCGCGACCGGAAGGGAGGCTGTCCTCGTCGCGCCTGCGCGTGCCCTCCAACAGCGGGTGCTTTCTCCCCGGACACTCGCAGAGCTGCGGATCGTGCTCGAGGTCGGCGGAACCATCGAGAAGGCATCCCTCGTGCAGAAGCTCGTCGATTGCGGGTACCTCTCCACACCCCAGGCGGACGAACCGGGGACCCTTTCTGCCAAGGGGGGGGTCGTCGATGTGTGGCCGACGGGCCATGTCCAGCCGGTCCGGATCGAGTTCTTCGACGATGAAATCGAGAGCATGCGTGCCCTGGACCCCCAGACGCGGCGTGGCACCGACGCAGTGTCGGCGTTGACGGTCCTGCCGGCCCGAGAGGCCGTGGTCACATCCCAAGCCCTGTCGCGGGCCTCCGAGCTGACCGTCCGGGCAGTCGGCCAGATGGGCGGCGGACAGCAGACCCGACGGGCCGTGCTCCGGGAGCTTCGCGAGGGCCTGTGGTTCCCGGGAGCCGAGGACTATCTGGCGGCGTTGCACCCGGTGGTTGACCCCCTGACCTTCATCGATGATGTCGTGCTGCTCGAACCCGACCGGATCGAGTCCGAGCTCGGACGATTCGAGGCGCTGGCACGGGACCGATGGCTTGCACTCCCGGTCGACGACCGGCCCGTGATCCTGCCCGAGGACCGCTTCGCCGCTGCCGACGCCGTGCTCGCCCGGCTCACCGGCGCGGTCCACATGGGCAGTCTGCTGCTCGACCGGGATGCACCGGACCTCCGGTTTCGCGACAACGACGACCTGCGTGTCGGTACGGGGGAACTGGCGCCGGTCGCCGGACGAATCGCCGGGTGGCTGGAGGAAGGCTGGAAGGTCGCAGTCATCTGCGAGAGTCGCGCCAGCGCCGAGCGTGTGCAGGCGCTGCTCCTGCCACACGGCCTCGCACTGGCCGCTCGACCCGCTGGACAGCTGCCGGATCGAGGCGAGATGGGCCTTTGGATTGGACCGCTGGAGCAGGGCTTCCGAGCCGGCGACTCCCAGCTGGCCGTTATCGCAGCGCACGAGCTGTTCGGCAAGAAGCCGCGCCAGACCCGCCGCGGCCCCCGCTCCCTGCGAGAAGCGAGTGTCGCCAACCTCACCCAGCTCAAGTCGGGGGACCTCGTCGTCCACGTGGTCCACGGCGTAGGCCGATTCGAAGGCCTCAAGCGCATCGCGATGCCGACCGCGACCGGTGACCTCGTCGAGCAGGACTTTGCGGAACTGTCCTACCGCAGCGGCGACCGGATGTACCTCCCCGCGACGCGGCTGGACCTGCTCCACAAGTTCCGTTCGGCAGGCGACAAGCCTCCGACCCTGGACCGTCTCGGTGGGGCGACCTGGGGCCGGCGCAAGGCTCGGGTCCGCGACAAGATCGCCGCAATGGCACACCAGCTCCTTGAGCTTCACGCCATGCGTGCCTCGGTGCAGGGCCACCGGTACGCGGGGGTCCCCTCACGGTACCAGCAGTTCGAGGCGACCTTCCCCTACATCGAGACTCCGGACCAGGCACAGGCGATCCGTGAAGTGCTCGACGACATGGCGGGCGAGGAACCCATGGACCGGCTGGTCGTCGGCGACGTCGGATTCGGCAAGACCGAGGTCGCGATGCGCGC
>JAYYRS010000419.1:0-7268 GCA_036126975.1 Myxococcota bacterium | reverse complement strand
GGCAGCCGAGCGGCCAGAGGCGCGCAGCGCTACGGTGCGAAGCATGACGTCTCCTCCCCATCGACGCATGGTGCTCCAGGGTCTGGCCGCCACTGCCCTTGCCGCGCAGGGGGGCCTCGCCAGGGGTGCGAAACGACCACGGAACGTGCTCTTCATCTCCATCGACGATCTCAACGACTGGGTTGGCATCCTCGGCGGACATCAGCAGGCGCGTACACCGAACATCACCCGCCTTTCGCGTCGCGGCGTGTCTTTCGAGAACGCGCACTGCGCGGCGCCCGCCTGCAATCCTTCACGGACAGCGGTGCTCACCGGGATTCGTCCCTCGACGAGTGGGGTCTATGGCAACAACCAAGCGTGGCGTCCCGCCCTCCCCGAGGCGATGACCCTGCCACAGATGTTTCGACGAGGCGGCTACCGTGCATTGGGCGCGGGCAAGGTCTTCCACTTTGGCGACCCCCGTTCCTGGGACCGGTTCCATCCCGATCCCTGCGGTCGGCCTCGGGACCGCTGGCGGGTCGATCCAACACCGTCACGGGACGTCAAGATCGGCACCATTGGCTACGGCCCGAGCCGCGGCGGACGAGACGGCGTGATGTCGGACTACCGGGTCGCCCGATTCGTGGAAGGACAGCTGGCCCGTCAGCACGACCGACCGTTCTTCCTTGCGTGTGGCTTCTTCAAGCCGCATCTGCCCTGGCATGTTCCCCAGAAGTACTACGAGATGTATCCCCTCAGCGAGGTGGTCCTTCCTGTTGCGAGGAAGGGTGACCTGGAGGATGTTCCGGCCGCTGGCCGTCGGATGGCGCGTGTCGAGACGCATCGGGCTCTCGTTCGGAACAAGGCCTGGCGCTCTGCCGTGCAGGGATACCTCGCGGCGCTCAGCTTTGCCGATGCGATGCTGGGGCGGGTCCTGGACGCGCTCGACGCCTCGGAGCATCGCGACGACACGCTGGTCGTGCTCTGGTCGGACCACGGCTGGTCCCTGGGAGAGAAGTTCCATTGGAAGAAGTTCGCGCTGTGGGAGGAGTGTACGCGGGTGCCGCTGGTGATCGGTGGTCCCGGCATCCCACGGGGGCGCTGCGCGCGGCCGGTGAACCTCGTCGACCTCTACCCGACCCTTGCGGATCTCTGCGGTCTCGAAGCTCCGAGGAATCTCGACGGCGTGAGCCTCGCGCCGCTGGTTGCGGACCCGAATGCGCCATGGTCGGGAGCCAGCCTCACCACGCACGGATTCGGCAACCATGCCGTTCGCGACGAGCGGTGGCGCTACATCCGCTACGCCGACGGCAGTGAGGAGCTGTACGACCACTCCGTGGATCCGGAGGAGTGGCACAACCTGGCGTCGCGGCCGGATACGGCCGAGGTCAAGGCCACGCTCGCCGCCCATCTTCCGGGGGTCGATGCGTCGCCTGCACCGGGCGGCAAGGGCACCTGCCGCCCGCGGTGACCCGGGCTCGGAATCAACCGTCTGGGAATTCGGTCTGGATCATTTCGTCGAACCAACCCTTTGGGCGGAAGCCCGTCATCCTTCCCACCTCCTCGCCAGCGTCGTACACGATCAGGGTCGGCGTCGCGCGAACGCCGAGCGACCGGAGAAGAGCGTGCTCTGCGTCGCTGCCCACCGTCACCACACCGACCCGATCGGCGTACTGGGTCGACACCTTCTCGAGCACGGGTCTCAGGCGCCTGCAGGGAGGACAGCTCTCGCTCCAGACATTGAGGATCACCGGCCGGTCCGAGCCTTCGACGTAGGTCCGGAAGTCATCGAGGGAGCGCAACGGCACGGGGGCCACGGTCGTGCCGCCGAGCAGGTTCGAGAGCCATCCCATGCGGCCTCCCAGGACCAGGGTTCATCACGGTCGACGCGCGGCGGGATCGCAGGCCGGACCGCTCATAGACCACCGCCAAGCAGGAGCCCCACTGCGCCAGCACCTGCAGCAGCAGCGTCGCTGCCGGGACTGCCGACCAGGACGTCCGCCGCACCGTCTCCGTCGAGGTCGCCAGCGCCCAGCACGGCGGTTCCCGCCTCATCGGACGCTGCACCTCCGAGCAGACGGGCCTGGGAGGAATCGAGGGAGACACTGCCCGTGACGGGACCGGTCACCAACCAGGCCGCTCCGGCACTCACACCGGCGGCTGCATGGTCGGGTCCGCCGATGATGAAATCGGCCCTGCCGTCGACGTCAACGTCCCCGGCCGGACTGATGGCATGGCCGGCGAGATCGCCGGCCGCCACACCCGAGATCCGCGCTGCGGAGGTACCCAGAGCGATGGTTGGATCGAGCACCGTCGACCCGTAAAGGACGTAGACGGCTCCCGCGTGTGCCCCTCCGGTACTGTCGAGCGGTGCGCCAACGAGCAGGTCGTCCAACCCGTCACCGTCGATGTCCCCGCCAGCGGCAAGCGCCCATCCTGCGCTGTCGCCTGCGCTCGCGCCATCGGCGCGGCTGTCGGCGTCGGCGAGGGATATGAGTCCGCTCGTGGGTGCCGTGTACAGGTACACCGCGCCGGCATCTGCACCGGCCGCATCGTGTCCGGGCGCACCCACGGCGAGGTCGACCCAACCATCGCCGGTCAGGTCGCCGGCTGCCGCGACAGCGTGGCCAGCCTCGTCTCCGCTGTTCTCGCCGTAGGCGAAGACCCCTGCAGCGGTGCTGACGCCGACGTCACCGGACAGCGGTCCCGCGGTCATGTAGGCGATGCCCGCTCCGGTCGCCGAGAGGCTGCTGTCCGGTGCTCCGAGCAGGACGGCATCCGCCCCGAGGCCAAGCGGGTCTCCGAGGGATGCCACGCTGGTCGCCAGGGCCTCTGCTGGGAGTGCTCCGCGAAGGCGAGCGTCGAAGCTGGAGAGGTCCCGGCTCGCCGTGACGGGTCCGTAGAGCACGTAGAGAGCGCCATCGTCGGTGCCGCCGTCGTCGGGTACCCCGAGAAGCAGGTCTGCATGCCCGTCGCCATCGACATCGCCCGACTGGGTGATGGTGCCAACGGCCTGGCTCGCTTCCGTTCCGGATACGACGAGCGCGGCCCCGAGGGACGTGTCGCCGGAGACGGCCCCGCTCACGATGTAGACCGCCCCGATGTCGCTGAGGGTGCTTCCGTCAGCGCCCGGTGCCCCGATGGCAAGGTCGGTGATGCCGTCTCCGGTCACGTCGCCCAGACGTGCCAGATGCGTGCCTGCGCCATCGCCAGCTGCCACGCCCAGCCAGCGACCGTCTTCATCACCGGAGAGGGACAGGTCGCCCGCCAGCTCGCAGCTGTTGGCGGTTCCGTCGCAGTCGTTGTCCGCGCCGTCAGAGCACACCTCGGTTGCGCCCGGGTTGATGTCGGCAGCACTGTCGTCGCAGTCGGTGTCGTCAACCACATAGACGGCGCCTGCGGGGGCGACGCAGGCGAGTGTGGCCGAACCGTCCGCGTCGCCGTAGCCGTCCGCGTCCGCATCGGGCATCCAGGCGGAGCGGGTGCCGAGGTCCAGGCTGGGGTCGGCGTCGTTGACGTCGCCGTCACAGTCTTCGTCGATGCCGGTGGGGTCGCAGACTTCGGATGCTCCGGGATTGCGGGTGGGATCCGCATCGTCACAGTCCCCTGCCCCGTCGGTGGCCAGGGCCTCGCCACTGTCGCTGCAATCCGTATCGGTGCTGGTCGTCGTCGACGTAGTATCGGGACGGTAGCCGTCGTCGTCGCCGTCGAGGTAGCAGAGCTCCACGCCGTCGCAGTCACCATCGACGCCGTCGGCCACGTGCTCGGCCGCATCCGGATTGACCGCGCTGTCTCCGTCGTCGCAGTCGTCTGCCCTCTCGGCGTAGACGAGGCCCCCATCAGATGGATCATCGCAGGCGAGTGCGGCGGTGAGGAGGTGATCCCCAAAGCAGTCCAGGTCGCTGTCGACATACCAGAGCGTCTTGCCCGCACTCGCCGTGCCCGGATCGGCGTCGTCGGCGGTCCCATTGCAGTCTTCGTCGACGTCGCCGGGATCGCAGATCTCGGTGGCAGCAGGGCTGATCGTCGCGTCGCCATCGTCGCAGTCCGATGCATCAATGACGAAGCTGCTTCCGGCACTGGAGGGGTCTTCGCAGGCGGGGATTCCAGGGTCCGATGCGTCTCCGAAGCCATCCAGATCCGCATCCCGGAACCAGGCAGTTGTCGAGCCGAGATCGAGACTGTCGTCATCGTCATCGGACAGGCCGTCGCAATCCTCATCGAGGTCGGCCGCGTCGCAGACCTCCGCAGCCGCAGGGTTGACCCCGGCCAGCGTGTCGTCGCAGTCGCCCGTCGGCTCGGTCAGGAACGCCTCGCCGGTGTCGTCGCAGTCGCTGTCGGCGCTCACCGTGGTCTGGGTCGCGTCGGGTCGGTAGCCGTCATCGTCGGCATCGGCGTAGCAGATCTCTCCGCCATCGCAGTCCTGGTCGACACCATCTGCAGTGACCTCGACGGCACCGGCGTGGATCGTCGCGTCGGCGTCGTTGCAGTCACCCGAGGGTGTGCTGTTGTCGATCTCGCCAGGGTCATCGCAGTCAATGTCACGGCTCGTGACCGTGGTGGCTCCGTCGTGGACGCCATCGCCATCTGCGTCGATGAAACACAGCTCGGTACCATCGCAGTCCTGGTCGACGCCGTCCCCTACCACCTCGGTCGCGCCCACGTAGGTCGCGGGGTCGGTGTCGTCGCAGTCGTCTCCGCCAGCGACTGCCACGCCGTCCCATCCGCCGGCATCTACGGCGCAGATCACGTAGCCGTCGAAGTCCGAATCGTTCTCGTCTGCCGGGATCGTCCCGTCGCAATCGTTGTCGAGGCCATCGCAGAGTTCGGCGGCGCCGGGAAGGACGGTCGCATCGAAATCATTGCAATCGCCGAAGCCGGATGGGGGTGTCCCGTCCCAACCGCCAGCATCCTCGGTGCATGCCACGAAGCCGTCGCCATCGATGTCCCGCTCGATTCCTGCGAGGAACCCATTGCAGTCGTTGTCGAGGCCATCGCACCGCTCGGGATTGCCCGGCGCGATCGTGTTGTCGCCGTCGTCACAGTCCCCCGACGCAGCGGCTGCGGTGGCCTCACCGGGGCCCGTGCAGGCCGTGTCGGCTGAGGCCACGACCGTTGCGCTGTCGGCGCGGACACCGTCGCCATCGCCGTCTACGTAGCAGATCTCTGCGTCGTCACAGTCCTGGTCGACCTCGTCGCCGATGATCTCGGTCGCGCCCGGATGGGTCGTGGCGTTGTTGTCGTCGCAGTCATCGACAGGATCGCCGTTCGCGGGGATGAAGCCGTAGTCCATGGCGGCATGGCCATCGCCGTCGGCGTCGCCGTCATTGCCGTCGCAGTCGTCATCGGTTCCGTCATACCAGACCTCCGCCGCGCCAGGCCGCACGGTTGCCGGGTGGGCACCGCTGGGGTTGGGGTCGGTGTCGGCCAGCGTGCCTTCCATGCAGTCCGTACCGCCGTGGGAGGCGTGGTCGAAACCGTCGCGGTCGGCGTCGAGGTCCGAACCGCCGCTGCAGTCCTGGTCGGTTCCGTCGTACCAGACGTCGGTGGCACCTGGGTTGACCAGCGCCGGCGCGATGCCAGCCCCGTTGGCGGTCGTGTCGATGGCGGTGCCCTCGATGCAGTCTCCACCGCCATGGACATCCGCGTCGTAGCCGTCTGCATCCGCGTCGTAGTCAGACCCGCCGTTGCAGTCCTGATCGGTGCCGTCGTACCAGGTCTCGGTGGCGTCTGGACGGATTCCTGCCGGGTCGACGCCGCCTGGATTCGGGTCCGTGTCGCGGCTGGTTCCTTCGATGCAGTCTGCGCCGCCGGCCGTGACGTGGTCGAATCCGTCACCATCCGCGTCGAAGTCCGATTCGCCATCACAATCCTGATCGGTTCCGTCGTACCAGAGCTCGGTCCGGTCCGGATGCACGGTCGCAGGGTCGAGTCCGGACGGATTGGCGCTCTCGCTGGAGCAGAGGGCATCGCACCAGTCCTGCGGAAGCGTTCCGGTCCAGCTTCCGTCCGTGCACTGCGATGGGCAGTCGATGCAGTCGCCGCCCGCCGACCCGCCGCGGTCCGGCCACGCGGCGGAGGCGTAGCCGTCGCCGTCCCAGTCGAAGTCATCTGCGATGCCATCGCCGTCAAGGTCCTGCCCAGCGCAGTCCTGGTTCGCGCCGTCATAGGGTCGGTCGGCTGCGCCCGGAAATACGTCGGCGGGTGTCAGAGCGTCGAATCCGTCGAGCACGCGCAGCTCGATCGCCATCGCTGCGCCCGCATCGGCGGCATCCACTTCGTCATCATCCCAGCAGTCGTCGAGGATTTCGGGGACGGACACCGTGTCGTCGGCCACGACTCCACGGGCGGCCAATGCATCTCCGTAGTCGATGGCCCAGTGGCCATCGCCGTCCCGGTCGCCGTCGCCGTCGCTCGCATCGCAGTTGTCGTCGGTGCCGTTGTAGGCCACCTCGGCGATGGTCGGATCCGGCATGACCGACGGGTCGTCGTCGCGGCAGTCGATCGCCTCCCCATCATCGAATCCACATGGGCTCGCGGAGAGGTCTGCGATGTTGGCTGGGTCGGCGCGATAGCCATCTCCGTCCTGGTCGCAGTCGACCGTGGCGACGGGGTCGCAGTCCTGATCGATGCCGTCATACCAGACCTCCGCTGCGTCTGGATGGACCGCGGCCGCGGCGGTCCAGTCAGGCGCAACGTCCTCCTCGAGAGGTGGAACGTCCAGGCAGTCGCCACCGAGCGTGCCGGTCGCGTCCGGCCATGCGTCCGTCCGGAATCCGTCGCCGTCGGCGTCGAAGTCGTCGTTCCCCCTGCAATCCTGGTCGACGCCGTCGTACCAGGTGTCGAGCAATCCTGCGCCGTTGGGCGTCTCGTTTCCGGCAGGGATATCGGGATGGACCTGGGACGGACGGGGCTGGACCCACACCGTCCCAGCGACGTCCGCAGGAACGACCGCATGTTCGCTGCCGGGAATGGTGTCGTCCGGCGCATCCCAGCAGTCACCGGCGCCGCGATGCCGCTCATCGCTCCCTGGGCTGTTCCAGGTCGTGCGACCGAGATGAATTGCCTCTGGCACCCATCCATCGCCGTCAGCGTCGAAGTCGTCGTCGCCCCCGCAGTCCTGGTCGATGCCGTCGTACCAGGTCTCGGCTGCGCCGCGGTGGATGCTCGCGGCGGGAATCTTGCTGCCTTTGTAGAGGAGCGGTTCAAGGCTGTCCCAGCAGTCATCGGCGCCGGTGAATCCATCACCGTCCACGTCCTGGTACGTCCAGTTGGCTCCGCATGCAGTG